>NZ_JBEYVC010000010.1:0-119793 GCF_040643855.1 Streptomyces sp. NPDC047072
TCACGGGGAGCCGACGCGCTCAAGAGCAGGGGCTTCGTCCCGCCCCCGGCGACTCCGGTGCGCGGCCCGCTGACGTGTAGAGACAGTGCCATGTGGATGCGCAGGTGGTGGGTGTGGACGGGTGTGTCGTTGTCTGTAGCACTGGTGACGGCCGGGCTCTGGTTCGTCTACGGCGGTGAAGGCACCGACGCCGGCCCGCGTCCGCTGACGGGTGCCGAGGCCGAGCGACTGGCCCTGGCCCGCTTCCGGACGTACCGGGGCAGCCCCTCCGAGGTCGTGGTGCGGGCGTCGGTGCCGGGCGGCGGCGAGGCGGTGGTCCGCGCGGTCGTCGACCAACGGCGGCACCGGGGGGTGGGGTGGTACGAGGTCGGCGGGGACCGCGGACAACGGGGGCTGGTCGCCTGGGACGCGGGGGGTCTCGCGGTGGCCCGGACACCGGTGGACTCCCTGGCCGCCGCAGTACGGCAAGCCGGGCAGCCGTCGACACGGTGGGCCCGCCGCCCCTTCGGCGAGGCCCCCCTCGACAGCGCCCTCCGCCTCACGACCCTGATGGCGACGGACCGCCCCGAGAACGCGCAACTGCTCGCGCAGTCGGGGCCGTTGAGGTTGCGGGGGGAGGAGATCGGGGGGCGTCACTACGACGTCTTCTCCGGACCGCGACCACGACCCCGTCCGCAGGCCGGGTCGGCGGAGGGGCGGTCGCCGTTGACGTACTGGATCGGGGCGGACGGGGGGTTGCGCCGGATCACCGCGGATCTCGGGGCGGGGCGCAGGGTGAGCGTCGACGTGGTGGGTGAGCGGGGGCGGGTGGGGGTGCCGGGGGCGCCGTGGGAAGGGGGACGTCAGGGCGCTCCTTCAGGACGAGCCCTCGCCCCGTAGCGCGGTGGCGACTGCCGCCATGGTGGGGGATTCGATGAGCTGCGTGGCGATCGAGTCGAGGATGACGGCGACGGCCCGGGAACGTTGCACGAGTCCTTGGTTGAGGACTGCCGCGCACACGACGAGGGCCGACCACCACAACCAATGCGCGCGCAGGGCAAGGGTGCTCACCAGCGCGACCAGGGGCGCGAACATGTTGATGCGGAGGGATGCTTCCGCCAGCAGCCGGTCGTATGTGTCGAAGACTTCGGGGCGCTCGATCAGAAGGCGCGTCGCCAGATCCGGCAGCTCGTCCGACAGGGTCACGAGGGTGGCGATGGCGGGGGCGGACAACTGCTGGACGGTGTCGTCGCCGATGGGGAGATCGGCTCCCCGCCATTCGACGACTCTGCCGGACGTCCGCGACCCGGGATCGCTTCTCCACAGGCGTTTGAGGGCCGCGTTGTACGGCGGAGGCGGGACAAGAGTCCTGGCGCTCTCTTCCTGCGCGGGGTCGAATCTCGCCCGCTCTTCCGGCTCCAACTCGACTTTGTCCACGGACACGCGCTTCCTGGTCCTGGACGGTGCGGCGCGCTCCCAGGCCGCGACGGCTGCCTCGAACCGCTCGGACGGCAGATCGTCCGGGTCGTCGAGACGGAAGCGGACTCGGTCGGCGACCGCTTCCCAGGACGTCCGGTTCGGTCTCAGGCCGTCGAGCCAGCGTGCGGTGGCGGGGTCGAGTTCGATGATCGAGCCCAGGAAGTAGGCGGTGAACGTCACAGCCGCCAGCGCACTGGCCGAGGGCAGCAGGGAGGCGAGGTCGTAGAGGTCCTTGATCGCGCCGTGCGCGGTGGACCGTTGTGGCAGCAGATCGTGGAACCAGAGCCAGACGCAGATCAGCCAGAGGTAACCCACCGTCAGCGGAGTTCGCAGTTCTCGTAGACCGGGCAGGAGACTCGCCAGCATCTTGGTGAAGTTAGTGGGCGACAGGGGATGGGGGCAATGACATGGCACGACGTCTGATCGTCTGCTGTGACGGCACCTGGAACCTGGGCGACGACCGGCTCAGCAACACGAACGTCGCCAAAATCGCCGGGCTCCTCCGGCAGCAAGGGACCGAGCTGGAGCAACGGGTGTACTACCAAAGGGGAGTCGGCACCCGCAGAGGGGAACGGCTGCGCGGGGGCGCCTTTGTGGCGCTGTCCCATGACACCCGAGCCGCCTACCGTTTCCTGGTCGACACCTATGAACCCGGTGACCACCTTTACCTGTTCGGGTTCAGCCGGGGCGCGTCCGCCGTGCGCAGTCTGGTCGGTCTGCTGCGCAGTTCCGGCCTGCTGCACAGGAAGCAGGCCCACCGGGCCGCAGAGGCGTGGGCCCTGTATCGCAGTCGGGGCGAGAGTCCCTTCCGGCTGGCATCGACCCTGTTCCGGAGGGCGTTCGCGTACGAGCCGGAGATCGACTTCATCGGCGTCTGGGACACCGTAGGTGCCCTCGGTGTCCCGACCATCGCCGCACCCCGGTCGCTTTCGTCGGCCATCGCGGTCCGGATCAACCGCCAAGTGGCGTTCCACGACAACGTGCTGAGCGGCAACGTCAAAGGAGCCTTCCATGCGCTGGCCATCGACGAACGGCGCGCACAGTACCCGCCGGCCCTTTGGCTGAAGCAGCGCGGAGCCGCCGGGAACGGCCAGGAACTCAAGCAGGTGTGGTTCACCGGCACCCACGGTGACATCGGCGGCGGATACGCGGAGACGGGGCTGTCGGACATCACGCTGCTGTGGATGATCGACCAGGCCACCCGATATGACCTGGAGTTCCACACCAAGGCACCCGGCTTCACCGTCAGGCCCGACGTCATGGGGCCTGTCCATGAGTCCCGCACAGGCGTGTCCTTGGCACTCAGGCCCTTGCACCGGCCTATCGGAGAGCGTCTGCGCGAGGACGGCTTCGAGACGTGCGAACAGGTTTCGGAAACAGCCCGACAGCGCCTGGACAATGACCCGAATTATCGGCCGCCTGGACTGGCCGGGTACCGCGCCTGGGGTTGACACGTCTCTTCGCTCAGGCGGGCAACCGGAAGTCCTCTGGGATCACCCTGCCGGGCAGGCCCACCGCCGGGCGGGCCGGGGCCGAGGACGGGTTCAGCATGTTCGGCTGGGGGCGCGGGGCCGGGACGTTCTGGAAGGCGATTCCTGGTGGGGGCTGTACGGGGCTCGGTGTGCGGGACGTTGTCCGTTCGGCGTTGTGGGACGCCGAGTTGGACGGGGCGGCGAGGACCAGGTCCGTGCCGTTGTGAGCGACGCGGTTGGCGTGGATCTTGTTGTCGCGGGCCTCGTAGCCCTGGACGTCTGTTACCAGGACGCCCGCCGCGCGGTTGCCGGTGATGACGTTGCGTTCGATGACGTTGGCGCGGGCGCCCCCCGCTCCGATGCCGATGCCGAAGCCGCCGTCGGCCTGTTCGGGGCTCTGGGTGTCGTTGTTGTCGGTGATCGTGTTGCCGGCGATCACGGCGGAGTGCTGGGGGCCGAGGGCTTCCAGGTCGTTGGAGTTGAGGGTCAGGCCCACGCGGTTGTGGGAGACCCGGTTGCCCAGGAGGTACAGCCGCTCGGAGGCGTTCGTGACCTCCAGGCCCACCGCGTTGTGCTCCACCGTGTTGTGCCGGACCACCGTCTCGCAGGGGCGGCACTGGCCGACGTAGATGCCGGAGTCGGCCTGGCCGGAGGCGTAGGAGTGCTCGATGACGCCGGCGCGGGCGTCGAAGGCGTAGATGCCGTAGAGGGCGTTGTTGTACGCCGTGACGTAGGAGGCCCGGAAGCCTTTCAGGGGTGGGAACTTCACCGTGTCCAAGGGGGCGTAGCCGGAGCCGCCCGCACCGCCCGCCTGGAGCTTCTCGTCCGTCACGCCCGTGAACAGGACGCCGTTGGCCAGGTGGTTGCGGACCGTCAGGTTTTCCACGACCGAGCCCGCGCCCGTGACCGTGATGCCGTTCGAGCGCTTCAACTGGCCGTCCACCACGACCTTCGCCCGGTCCGTGCCCCGCAGGGTCACGCGGGGCTTCGACACCGTCACCGACTCCCGGTACACGCCGGGCGAGATCAGCACCAGGCCGCCGGGGCGGACCAGGTCGACCGCCTGTCGGAGGGACGCGGTGTCGTGGGGGACGTGGACCACGGCCGCCGTGCCCTGCGCGCCCTCGGCGCCCGCGCCGCCGCCGGGGCCCGCGCAGGCCCCCGCGGTGAGGAGCAGGACGGCCGCCGACACGGCTCGGAGGGGGCGGAGAAAGAGACTTTTTCGCACGGTCGCAGATGTATCGTCCCTTTCACTCCCATGACAGCAACCGCCCCTCGCGACACGCCCTCCCGTCGTCGCTTCCTCGCCACAGGCGCCGTGGGCGCCGCGCTGGCCGCCGCGTCCGGCTGCTCGCCCGAGCCCCGGCGCCGCTCGGCCGCGGGTTCCGAAGCGGGCACCGGAGTACGGCAGTCCGGCGTGACGTCCCCGCAGCAGCGCGCGGCGCTCGTCCTGTCGTACGACCTCGTCCCGGGCCTGAGCGGGCCCGCGGGGGCCCGTGCGCTGCGGGAGGTGTTCGCGCGCTGGGCGTTCCCGCGCTCCGTCACCGTGACCGTGGGTGTCGGGCCCGCGCTGCCCGCCCGGCTCGGGGTGCCCGTGCCCGTGGGGCTCCGGGAGTTGCCCGGCTTTCCCGGTGACCGGCTCGACAGCGGGTGGTGCGGTGGGGATGTGCTGGTCAAGGTGGGTGCCGACGACCACGTGACCACCGCTGTCGAGGCGGCGCGGCTCACCCGGCTCGCGGCCGGGACCCTGCGGGTGCGGTGGCGGCAGCGGGGGTTCCTGCCGGTGACGCCCGCCGGGGAGACCCCGCGCAATCTGCTCGGGTTCAAGGACGGCAGTGCGCAGCCGACTCCCGAGGAGTGCGAGCGGTGGGTGTGGGGCGCGGACGGCGGGACCTTCCTCGTCGTACGGCGGATCCACATCCGGGTCGACGACTTCGCGCGGCTCGCGCTCGGGCGGCAGGAGGAGGTCATCGGGCGGCGGCGGGCGAGCGGGGCGCCGATCGGCGGGCGGCGCGAGCACGACGAGGTGGACATCTTCGCCAAGACGCCCGAGGGCCGGTACGTCCTCCCGCTGCACTCTCATGTGCGGGCCGCCAGCCCCCGCCCGGACGGCGGGGCGCGGATGCTGCGGCGCGGCTACTCCTACGACGAGGGGCCGGACGACCGGGGGCTGCTGTTCCTCGGGTTCATGAAGGATCCGGCGCTGTTCGTGCGGGTGCAGGAGCGGCTGGCCGCGCGGGACGAGCTGAGCCGGTTCATCGAGCACCGGGGGTCGGCGGTGGCGTATGTACTGCCGGGGGCGGGTCCCCGAGAGGCTTTGGGTACGCCGTTGCTGGGCTGAGCGTGCGCTGCGTGCCCGGTTTGATCCCCCAGACGAACACCGCGTCGTCCAGGGCGAGGGCGGACCACAGGCGTTCGGCGTCGGCCAGGCGCAGGTTGACGCAGCCGTGCGAGCCGCCCTGGAAGAGGTCGGCGTAGGTGCCGTGGAAGGCCTGGCCGCCGTCGAAGAACTGGGAGTACGGCATGGGGGCGTTGTCGTACAGGTCGGAGTAGTGGTCGCGGTCCCGCCAGTACACGCTGTGCCAGCCGGTGCGGGTCTCGTAGCCGTCCCTGCCGGAGCGGACGGGGACGGGCGGGAAGGTGACCCTTGTGCCCTGCTGGATCCACATCAGCTGGCGGTCGAGGTCCACGCAGGCGATCTTGTACGTGCGGATCGGGCAGTGGCCTGCCTTGTTGGGGTTGGGGCGGGCCTCTACGACGAGCATCGTGCGGTAGGTGGCGAGGCCGGCGTAGCCGTCGGCGGGGGTGACGTTTTCGCGGGACTGGAAGGTGCGGATCGCTTCGCAGTCGGCGGGGGACTGGGTGCCGTCCTCTACGAGGTTCAGGTGGTGTTCCAGTTCGCGTTGGTATGGGCCCGTCGTTGCGGTGCAGGTGGGGGCGGTGGTTGGTATCGCGATGAGGGTGCCTAGTAGGGCCAGGGTCGTGAGGGCGGGTATCTGGATCACACGATCAGCGTCTGGGACGGGGAGTGGAGACGCGGGGTGGGGTGGGCCGGATGGGTTGTGGGTGGGTGCGGGTCCGGTGGGGGCTGGTCGCGCCCACGCGGCGGAGCCGCATATCGATACAGCCCCGCGCCCCTAAAAGAAGGGTGGGTCATACGGACGTCAGTCGCGGAGGCGGGAGCGCGTTGCCCAAAGCGTGGAGTCTCGTACGTAGTTCTCCGGCCGCCGTCGGGTCCATGGTGTCCAGGAGAGTCGCCGCTCTGTCCCAGACCAGGCGGGTTGCCCCCGGGTCCGACATCGCCAGGTACGTGTCGCCGAGGAGGCGTAGGGTCGCGGCCTCGCTGAACGTGTCTCCCACCTCTCGGTAGAGGCGTAGCGCGCAGTCGAAGCAGGTGATCGCCCTGCGATGTTCGCCCAGGTGGTGGTGGGCGAGGCCCAGGCTGTCCCAGACGCCCGCCATGCCGTACCGGGTGCCGTACGGGCCGTCCGAAGCGGTCAGGGCCTCCTCGAAGTAGGCGGCGGCGCGGCGGTGTTCGCCCCGGAGGGCGTGGGTCGCGCCCAGGGCGTGCAGGGCGCTGGACTCCGCGGCGCGGTCGCCGACGGCCCGGTACAGGTCGAGCGCGCGGCCCGCCGCGTCCAGGGCGCCCTCGTACTCCCCCAGCCGGTCGAGGAGCCAGCCGTGGCTGCGGTGGGCGTGGCCGAGGCCGAGCCGGTCGCCGAGTTCGGTGAACAGGTCCAGGGAGCGGCGGATGTGGGCGCGGGCGTCGTCGTACCGCTTCAGCCGGGCCGAGGCGCGGGCGAGGCCGCGGTGCAGGTGGGCCTCGGCGCCGCGGTGGCCGTCGCGGACCGCCGCGTGGAGGCCGGCCCGCTGGAGCGCGACGCCGTCGTGCCAGTGGCCCTGCCGGTCCATGAACCGTTCCAGGGCCCAGGCCAGCCCCCACACATGGGCGTGCGCGCCCCGGGCGGCCGCAGCCTCGGCGACCGCGCGCAGCACCTGCCGCTCGGCCGTGTACCAGCGCAGGGCCTGGGTGTCGTCCGCGAAGGAACCGGGGCGGGCCCCCGGTGCGGCCGGGGGCGGCGGGTGCAGGCGCCAGAACGGCGAGTAGAGCTGTCCGGCCGCGTACGCGGTGTGCAGGTGATGGTCCAGGAGACGGCGTACGACGGCCTCCCGGTCGGCCGGCTTCTCCTCCTCCCCGGCGCGCTCCCTCGCGAAGGCGCGCAGCAGGTCGTGGCAGACGTACCGGCCGGGCAGGTGCTCGGTGAGCAGGTGGGAGCGGGTCAGCTCGGTCAGCAGCGGGCGTACGGCGGCCGGGGCCTCGCCGGTCGCGGCCGCGGCGGCCGGCACGGTGACGTCCGGGCCCGGGTGCAGGGACAGCAGCCGCAGCAGCCGGGCCGCGCCGGGGCTCAGCGCGCGGTACGACCAGGAGAACACGGCGCGTACGTCGGCGGCCGGGTCGTCGGCCGTGAACGCGTCGAGGCCGCCGTGCGCCGTGCGCAGGTCCTCGGCGATCGCGGCGAGCGGGAAGTGCGGGTGGGCGGCGGCGCGGGTCGCGACGACGGCCAGGGCGAGGGGGAGGCCCGCGCACCGTACGACGATCTCCGCCACGGAGTCCGGGTCCGACAGGAGCCGTTCCGCGCCGAGGCGGCGGGCGAGGGACTCGCGGGCCTCGGCGGGGGAGAGGAGGCCCAGCGCGAGAGGGCTGGCCGCTTCCGCGGTGACCAGGCCGAAGAGGCGGTCCCGGCTCGTGACGACGACCAGGCAGCCGGGGGTGCCGGGGAGGAGGGGGCGGACCTGCTCCGCGTCTCGCGCGTTGTCGAGGAGGATCAGGACACGGCGCTTCGCGAGGAGGGTGCGGTAGAGGCCGGTCTGGGCCTCGGTGCTGGTCGGTATGCGGTGTGGGGGGATGCCGAGTCCCTCCAGGAAGGTGCGGATCGTTTGGGCCGGGTCGGTGGGGGTGGGGTCGAAGCCGTGGAGGTCGGCGTAGAGCTGGCCGTCGGGGTAGCGGTGCGATGCGCGGTGGGACCAGTGGATGGCCAGGGTGGTTTTGCCTATGCCGCCCATGCCGGTGATCAGGGCGATCCTTGTGGTCGACTGGGTTGTTATCTGGGCCAGTTCTTGTCTGCGGGCTGCGAATGTGGGGAGGTCGGGGGGTAGTTGGGCTGGTGTCGGGCCGGTGGGGGCTGGTCGCGCAGTTCCCCGCGCCCCTGGGTGGGTTGGATTGGCCTTCGTCAATAAGCGCACTGCTTCTTGTAGTTCTGGGCCCGGTTGTACTCCCAGTTCCGTGTTCAAAGTGGCTCGTACTTGCTGCCAGGTTTCCCATGCCTCCGCTCGTTGGCCCGTGGCCGCCAGTGCTTGGATCAGGTGGGCCTGGAGCGGCTCGTCCAAGGGGTTTTCGGAGGCCGTGTGGTGGAGGACCGCCAGTAATTCCGCGTTCGGTTCCAGCGTTGCCGCCGCTTCCTTCACCGCCGTCACGTACTCCCGTTCCAGGGCCGTGAACGCCGGGTGGGTGCGGGACTCCGTGGGGATGCCGGTGGCTGTCGGGCCCGTGCGCAGGGCCAGGGCCTCCAGGTGGCGGTTCTGGCGGAGCAGGTCGCGGAAGTGGAGGAGGTCCAGGTTGTCGGGCGTCACGTTCAGGCGGTAGCCGGCCGCGTCGCGCAGGAGCCAGTTGCCCGTCGCGCGGTTCGGGAGGTCCGGCTCCAACAGGCGCCGGACCACCCCTACGTGGCGGTAGACCGCGTTCGCGGGCGCACTCGGCGGGGACTCGCCCCACAGGGCGTCGATCAGTTCCTCCAGCGGGACGGGGCGGCCGGCGTGTGCCATCAACAGGGCCAGCAGCAGCCGCTGTTGGGCCGCGCCGAGCCGTATCTCCCCGTCGTCGTGCCACACCCGCACCGGGCCCAGTACCGCGAACCGCGTCGTCACCCTCGTACCCCTCGTATCCCCCGTGTGTGCGCCCGCTCCGTCCGCGTCAGACGGCGGGCAGGCCCGCTATCCAGTCGAGCACCAGTGCGTTGAACTCCGCCGGGCGTTCCTGGTGGAGCCAGTGGGCGACTCCGTCCAGGACCGTCGTGGCGCTGTACGGGTGCCTGCTCAGCTCCTGTTCCCAGTCCGCGTCGAGGCCCTTGGCCTTCAGGGAGGCCGCGGCCGAGACGGACAGGACCGGGCAGGTGCGCCGCGACAGGTACGCGTCGACGCGCGGCCGGGCGGTCAGCGGGGCCGCCGACTCGTCGAACAGGCCGTGGAAGACGTCCCGTACGGTCATCGGGTCCATGCCGAGGATCCGCCGGCGGTGCCAGACGCGCAGCGCCTCCGCCTCGGGGCCGGGCGCCGCGGTGTTCTCCAGTCCGCCGAGGACCGCGGCCGCCGTGCCGACCGGGTCCGGGACCCGGAAGGCGGCCGCGAGCTGCGGGACGAACTCCGCCTCGAAGCCGTAGGACGGGTCGACCGCGACCACCGCCCTTACCAGGGAGGGGTGTTCGACCGCGAGGACCGAGGCGACCACCGCGCCGAGCGAGTGTCCGACCACGACCACCGGGCCCGTGGCGATCTCGTCGAGCAGCTCCGCGAGGTCGTCGGCGAAGTCGCGCGGCCGCTGTCCGCCGGTGAGGCCGGTGGAGCGGCCGTGGCCGCGCAGGTCCGGGGCGATCACCCGGTGCCGGGCGGCGAACGCCCCGATCTGCGCGGACCAGTCGTGCGAGTCGCAGGCCCCGCCGTGCACCAGCAGCAGCGTCTCTCCGGCGCGGTCCGCGCCCGGGCCCTCGTCGGTGTGGAACAGCCGGTTTCCGTTGATCATCGTGTACGTCACTGAACTCGCTCCCCGTGTCTGGGTGTTGATGGTGGCGGGAGCGTAGGCAGGCGGTAGTGGACGAAATGTGTGTCCCGACAACAGGGCGCTCATGCTAGGCAGTTGAGGCGATCGCCTGCACGGGGATGGACATTCCGGGCGTGCCGCGCCCGGGTCGTCTCAGGCCGCTGTCTCCACCACCTCCGCGATCGTGCCGAGCGCGTCGTGCTCGTCGAACTCCGCGCTCAACTCCTGGGCCCGCTTGCGGAATCCGGGCTCGGAAAGCACTGTGCGGACGGCCTCGCGGACCGTCTCGGGGGTGGGGCTGCCGGTGCGCAGGTCGATGCCCGTGCCGCTCCACTCCACCCGGGCCGCGACCTCCGGCTTGTCCTCGCCGTCGCCGCCCACGACGAGCGGTACGCCGTGCCGGAGCGCCTCGTGGACTCCGCCGTAGCCGCCGTTGGTGACCAGCACGGACGCGTGCGGGAGCAGCCGGTCGAGGGGGACGTAGCCGCCGAGGCGGGCGCCCGCCGGGACGGGGCCGGCCGCCTCGATCTCGGTGGGGCCCTCCGCGCGGCCGGTCGCGGCGACGACGAGGACGTCCTCGTCGGCCAGCGCCTCGATCGTGGGGCGGATCAGCCGTCCGAGATCGCGGTTGTCGAACGTCCCCTGGGTGACCACGACCACCGGCCGCTCGGTCTCCGTCACCTCGTCCCACCACTGCGGGAGTTCCCCCGCCTGTGCCTTCGTCCGCGCGGGCAGCGGTCCGGCGAACCGGAACGACGGGGGCAGGTCGCCGCGCGGGTACTCGAAGCCCGGGACGGTCAGCTGGAGGTAGTGGTCCGGCGCGCCGACCAGGCAGTCGAGGACGAACCCGGGCAGCTCGGTGCCGCACTCCCCGAAGTTCTCCTCGATGTGCCGCTGGGCGCCGGCCAGCATCTCCCGGACGGCCGCGTTCATCTCCCGGTGCCGCTTCCGCGCACCCTCCCCCACCAGCGGGGGCATGCCGAGGCCGACGGGCGGGGCGTCGTCGCTGAGCAGCGTCGGCATGGTCAGGCCGAGGCTCACGGTGACCGGCCGCCGCCCGGGCGGGGCGGACAGGGCCAGCGCCGTCGTACCGAAGAACAACGGGTCGCTGACGACGACGGAGGCCGGGAAGCGGCGCTCCAGCAGGGTGCGCAGCGCCCGGTACTGGGCCGCGGTCGGGTCGCCGAAGACGTGCTTCAGGTCGAACTCCAGCTGTGCCGGGCCCGGCGGGAGGGCGGCGCGCTCGGGGAAGTACAGGTCGAGCTTGCGGTCGTCCCAGTCCGCGGCCGGGGGCAGGGAGACGTGCTGCGCCCCGGCGGCGCGGACGTCCTCGGCGAACCGGCTTCCGGTCAGGACGACGACCTCGTGGCCGCGCCGGACCAGGTCGGCGGCGACGGTGAGAACGGGCTGGACATGGCCGTGGAACGGGGTCGCGGTGGCGACGACCAGTGACATGGGGACTCCCTGCGCTCGGCGGGTGGACGGTGACGGGGGCGAGCGTAGGGAGGGGGTGTGGAAAACGAGTGCGGCCAACTCGCCGCATTAACTGTCGACTTGATGCGGCACACAGCTCGTTCATGGGGGACTGTTACGGTCAAAGTGTCGACACAGTAACGGAGTTGATGGAGCATCAGGTGCGCAAAGGGACCCCTGTGACGCAAAGGAGCCGTCATGAACGTGAGTGTGCCCGGCATCAGCAGAAGAGTCCTCCTGGCCCTCGCGGGTGCGGCCGTCCTCGCGAGGCCGACGCGGGCGGCCGCCGCCGCTACGGTCACCGTCGCGGGGCAGGCTCTCACCCCCGTCGCCGCCAACCCCGGCTTCGCCTTCGCCACCGACCTCGCCGGGACCGTCGGCGCGGGTGAGGCCTCCCCGGTCGACGCCGACTACCTGCTGGGGACGTACGAGGTCACCAACGCGCAGTACCTGGAGTTCGTCACCGACACCGGGCAGGCCGCGCCCCCCTACTGGGACGGCGGCACCTACCCCGACGGCAAGGCCGACCACCCCGTGCTCACGGTCTCCCTCGACTCCGCCACCGCTTACTGTGCCTGGCTCAACGGGCAGGCAGACGCGGCGGGTTGGACCTTCCGGCTGCCCACCGAGGCAGAGTGGGAGAACGCCGCGTCCGGGCCGGAGGGACATACCTATCCCTGGGGCGACACGGCCGGGACCACCTACGACGGACTCGTCCTGACCAGCGACTACAACTACATGGCCGTCTGCGCCGCCTACGAACTCGCCGAGCACGGCGACGAGTTGGCGACCTACACCGCCACCGGCTCCGACCTGTACGGGCAGAGCTTCCCGGTCTCCGAGATCCTCTCCGTCGGCGCCACCGGCACGGTCGCCGGCTGGAACGTCACCGCGAGCCGCACCGGCTTCGTCTACACCGACGTCTACGACGCCCTCACCGACACCGGCGGCTACACCACCCCGGTCACCGCCTACCCCGGCGGGGCGAGCGCCGACGGGGTCCTCGACCTCTCCGGCAACTGTTGGGAGTGGACCACCTCCGTCATCACCGCCACCCACGGCGGTGAGATGGGGCAGCGGGTCAACGCGATCCGGGGCGGCTCCTGGTACGCCAATCTCAACAGCTGCACGGCGGTCTACCGGGGCGAGGGCAGGGACCCGTCGGGGAGGTACCCGACGGTGGGGTTCCGGGTGGTGGCGACCTCCTGAATCAGGTCCGGGCCCGGCGCAGGAACGGCGCCTCGATGAGGTAGTACGACAGCAGCGCCATGAGTGTGGTCAGTACGACCGTCGCCGCCAGCTTGCCCTGCTCCATCCCGAGCGAGCCCAGCAGCCGCAGTACGGGGTAGTGCCACAAGTACATGCCGTAGCTCAGGTTGCGGCCCACCCAGGACAGCGGCTTCAGCGCCAGCACCCCGGACAGTCGGCTGTCGGGCCGCAGTTCGAGCCCGGCGACCAGCGTGGCGGACACCGTCGCGACCGCGAGGAAGCCGACGGTGTACCACCCGGCCGTGAACGCGCCCGCGTCCCCGGTCACCGGCACCCGCCACGCCACCAGCGCCAGCAGGCCGAGCGCGGGCAGGGCGAGCCGTCCCGCCCAGGTCCGCAGCCGCGCGAGCCGGGGGTCGTCCGACCGCAGCCGGGCCAGCGCCACGGCGACCAGGGCGCCGGCCAGCAGTTCGTCGGCGCGGGTGTCGGTGCCGTTGTAGATGCGGTGGGCCGCGTCGGGGTTCCACAGGTACCAGCGCCACAGCACCGGCAGCAGGCACAGGACGGCCGTGCAGATCAGGACCGTCCGGGCCCGCACCCGGCGCAGCAGCACCAGCAGGAACACCGGCCACAGCAGGTAGAACTGCTCCTCCACGCCCAGCGACCAGGTGTGCCCGAGCGGTCCGGTGATGCCGGAGTAGCTGTCGGGCTGCGCGGCGCGGACGATGTTGACGACGAAGGTCGCCGCGAGCCCCGCGGCCTGCCAGGCGTTGTCGAAGCCCGACAGCGAGGTGGCCGCGCCCACCGCCACGCAGACCGCGCACACCGCGAGCAGTGCGGGGACCAGCCGCAGCCAGCGCCGCCGGTAGAAGGGGAGCAGGGCGACGGTGCCGGTGCGGGCGTACTCGGCGAGCAGCAGACGGGTGATGACGAAGCCGCTGATGGTGAAGAACAGGTCGACGGCGACCGAGCCGCCCGGCAGCAGGCCGGGCTCCGCGTGGTAGACGAGCACGAGGGCGACCGCCAGGGTGCGCAGTCCGTCCAGGCCGGTGACCCGGCGGCTGCGCGCGATCGCCGAAGGGAAGCCCCGGCCCGTGTAGCGCGTGGCCGGGGCCGCGACTCTGGGAACGGGTCCCGTCGTCGTCCCCTCGGCCCGCTCGGTGTCTTCCAGGTATTCCGTGTCCGGAGCCTTCGCCATGAATGAGATCGCTCTCCACCTGCCGACTGTCTCGAAGCAACTTGGTGCGCCTATCCGGAATCGACCGTCGCATTCCTCTCTGGCAGTGAGCTGGCAGTGACCTGTCGGTGGAGGTCCTGTGACCGAAGCCATGACGAAGGGACAGGTCAGACACAGGAAGCGCCCAGGTTCGGAGGCCAGAGTCCCTGTCATGCCTGCCGTATGTGGAGTCCGTCACGGCGCGGTGCGGGTGCTGATCGTCGACGACGAGCCCGAGCTGACCGAGCTGCTGTCGTGGGCCGTCGAGGAGGCGGGCTGGCAGCCCTTCCTGGCCGGGGACGGCCGCAGCGCGCTGACCCTCGCCCGCAGCTGCGCCCCGCACGCCGTCGTCCTGGACGGGATGCTGCCCGACCTGGACGGGGTGAACGTGCTGCGCCGGCTGCGCTACGAGTACGCCGGGCTGCCCGTCCTCATGCTCACCGCCCGCGACGCGCTGGAGCACCGCCTGGACGGGCTGTCGGCGGGCGCCGACGACTACGTGACCAAGCCCTTCTCGCTGGAGGAGGTCATGCTGCGGCTGCGCGGGCTGCTGCGGCGGGCCGGCACGGAGGAGACCGTCGCCGACGAGCCCGTACGGGTCCTCGGCGACCTGGTGCTCGCCGAGCGGACCCGGCAGGTGCAGCGGGCCGGGGAGCCGGTCTCGCTGACCGCGAAGGAGTTCGACCTGCTGCGGTTCCTGATGAGCCATCCGCGCCAG
The DNA here is from genome assembly GCF_040643855.1 of Streptomyces sp. NPDC047072. Classification (NCBI taxonomy): domain Bacteria; kingdom Bacillati; phylum Actinomycetota; class Actinomycetes; order Kitasatosporales; family Streptomycetaceae; genus Streptomyces; species Streptomyces sp. NPDC047072. Next base: position 14,361 of record NZ_JBEYVC010000010.1, read on the forward strand.
GTGCTCAGCAAGGCGCAGATCCTCGACCACGTCTGGAACAACTCCTTCGAGAGCGAGGGCAACCTCGTCGAGGTGTACGTCTACGGACTGCGCGGCAAGATCGACAAGGGGCGGGCGCCGATGATCCACACGGTGCGGGGCGCCGGGTATGTGATCAGGGCCGCGGGCGACGGGGCATGACGGGCCGGTTCCGGGTCCGCTTTCGGGGTCGCCGCCGCCGGTTGTGGAGTCGGACGCTGCGGGCCCGGCTCGTGCTGTCCACCACCGTGACGCTGGTCGTGGTGTGCGTGGCGATGGCGGTGGCGACCGTGCTCGTGCAGCGCGCCCATCTGCTCGCCGAGTTGGACCAGCGGGTGCGGGACGCGGCCGACCGCAGCCAGGGGGGTCTGGAGCGGCGTGCGGGCGGGGTCACCGACCTCGGCTTCCTCAACGAGCGCGGCCAGCCCATCGGGGCGGTGGCCGCGCGGCTCTTGGACGGTGAGGTGACCGCGGCCGAGGTGGTGACCGCGGACGGCACCCCGCGGAAGCTCGGCGCCGCCCAGCTGGCCGCGCTCGCCGGGATCACCGCGGACGGCCGGCTGCACACCCGCACCCACCCCGGGCTCGGCACCTACCGGTTCACCGCGGCCCGCGGCGACGGTCCCGCCGTGCTGGCCGGGCTGCCCACCGCCCAGGTCGACGACACGCTCGGCGATCTCGTCACCACGGAAGCGGTGATCGCCTCCGTGGGGCTCGCCGTCGCGGGTGCGGTGGGCGCGGTGGTCATCCGGCGGCAGCTGCGGCCGTTGGGCCGGGTGGCCGCGACCGCCGCGGAGGTCGCGCGGGCACCGCTGGACCGGGGCGAGGTCGGCGGCCTCACCCGGGTGCCGGCCGCGGACACCGATCCGGCGACCGAGGCCGGGCAGGTGGGGGTGGCGCTGAACCGGCTCATCGACCGGGTGGAGTCCTCGCTGGCCCAACGGCAGCGCAGCGAGGAGCGGATGCGGCGCTTCCTGGCCGACGCGAGCCATGAACTCCGTACGCCCCTCGCCTCGATCGCCGGATACGCCGAGCTGATGGACAAGGGGACGGCCCCGATCGGTGCGGACCAGGCGTGGCGACGGGTCTCCGCGCAGTCGGCCCGGATGACCGGCCTGGTCGAGGACCTCCTGCTGCTCGCCCGCCTCGACGAGGGCCGCCCACTGGAACGGACCGAGGTCAACCTGGCGACGGTGGTGGCGGAGGCGGTGTGGGACGCACGGGCGGTGACGGAGGAGGGACGGGCGGCCGGTGAGGGGGGCGGCGCGCAAGGCGGGGGTGATCGGGAGTCGGGCGGTGGTGCGGGGGGTGTCGGTGGTGGGCGTGGCCGGGGGGCGGGCGGTGAAGGGGGCGGCGATGGCGGGGGTGGCCGGGGGCCCGGTGGTGGCGCGGGCGGCGCGGGTGGCCAAGAGTCCGGCGGTGGTGGCCAGGAGGCCGGCGGTGGTGGGCGTGGCCGGGGGCTCGGCGGTGGCGCGGAGGGCGAGGGTGGCCAAGAGTCCGGCGGTGGTGGCCAAGAGGCCTGCGGTGGGGGGCACGGCCCGGATTCGGTGCGTGACGTCGGACGCGCCGGGCACGACTGGCGGCTTGCTCTGCGGCTCGATGAGCCGCCGATCGTTGTCGGGGACGCGGCGCGGCTCACGCAGGTCGTGACCAATCTGCTGGCCAACGCGCGGGCCCACACGCCTCCCGGCACCAGGATCCGGGTCTCCGTGGAGGCCACCCGGGTCGCGTGTGTGGTGCGGGTCCACGACGACGGGCCCGGTGTCCCGCCCGCCCTGCTGCCCGCCCTCTTCGAGCGCTTCACCCGGGCCGACTCCTCCCGCTCCCGCGGCCGGGGCGGCGGTGCCGGTCTGGGTCTGGCCATCGCCGCCGCGATCACCGAGGCGCACGGCGGATCCCTCACGGTGGAGAGCGAGCCGGGGAACACGGAGTTCACGGTGACCCTGCCGTGCGCCGGGGCTCGGGCCTGATCCTCAGCACCTTCATAGAGACGCAGGTCAGAGCCGTCGTAGGCGGTCCTGTGACGGCTCCCGCCGCAACCCGCTTCAGCTGGGCCTCAGTTGGGCCCCCGAGGGTTCTTCCCGGGTGGTCGGCCACGGGGCCGGCCCGGACGAAGGGAGCAGGTGGCGATGACCGAGGTCGACACCGGAGAGAGCGCGGAGCGTCCCGCGCACGCGAACCGCCGCAACTTCATGCGCAAGGTGTTCTTCGCGTCCGGGGCCACCGCCGTCGCGACCATGGGTGGCGCCGGTGCCTGGGCCGCGATGGCCGACGACGTCACCACCGACGCCTCCGCGGCCCCGAGCGGCGCTCCGAGCGGCGGTCCCGGCGGCGGCACCGGCGGTCCCGGGAACCAGACGATCACCGAGGACTTCTTCGGCCTGACCACCGACGGCAAGCGGATCGACGACCTGTTCACGATCCACTCCACCAAGGTCGACACCGCCGGGGTGATCTCCGCGGCGAACGCCTTCCTCGCCGGTCTCACCGACACCCAGAAGACCTCGACGCAGTTCACCGTCCACTCCACCGAGTGGCGGCTGTGGAGCAACATCGACTCCTACGAGCGTCAGGGCGTCTCCCTCGCGGACCTGACGGACACTCAGAAGGCGCTCGGCACCGCCCTGTTGAAGGCGTCCCTCAGCGCCGACGGCCTGGAGACCACGGAGAAGATCCGCAAGATCAACCAGGCGGCGGGCGAGGCGATCGACAACACCACGGCCTTCAACGAGGACGCCTACTACTGGACGGTGATGGGCACCCCGTCGGCCACCGAGCCCTGGGGCTTCCAGTTCGACGGCCACCACCTCGTCGTCAACTACTTCGTCCTCGGCGACCAGGTCGTGATGAGCCCCTGCTTCTGGGGCTCGGAACCGACCTCGATGGAGATCGACGGCGAGACCGTCACCGTCTGCCACGAGGAGGTCGTCGCCTCGCTGGCCTTCGTCAACTCCCTCACCACCGCCCAGCAGTCGGTGGCGATCGTCTCCGCCACCAAGTCCAACGAGTCGATGAAGGCGGGCGCGTTCTCCGACAACACCGTCCAGGCGTACGAGGGCCTGCGCGGCGACAAGCTGAACGCGGCCCAGCGCAAGAAGCTCCTCGGCATCGTCGAGGCGTTCGTGGGCCGCGCCAAGGCGGACGCCGCGAAGGTGCGGATGTCGGAGGTCGCCCAGCACCTCGCCGACACCTACGTCACCTGGGCCGGCGGCACCGGCGCCGACGACGCCTTCTACGTCCGCGTGCACAGCCCCGTCGTCTGGGTCGAGGTGGACTGCCAGGCGCCGGGCCCGCTGCGGGGCGCGTACGGCGGCACCGAGGGCGTGCCCACCCAGATGCACGTCCACTCCGTCATCCGGACCCCCAACGGCAACGACTACGGGAAGGAGCTCATCAGGCAGCACTACCTGACCTCGCCCCACCACCACTGAGGGGCCGTGAAGTCCTGTCATGCCGGTGGGCCGCACCCTACTCGGGTGCGGCCCTCCGCGCGTCATGCCCGGGTCAGGCGGGAACCGGCTGCCGCCGCTCGCGCCACCAGGACGCGCCCCACGCGGCCACCGCACCGCCGACCGCGTACGCCACCAGCACCCACAGCGCCGCCGTGGTCGCGTGGCCCGAGAAGTACACGGTGTTGCGGACCAGGGTGGTGCCCGCGCCCGGCGGCAGCGCCTGCCCGATCGCGCTCCAGAACGCCGGGAGCAGGGGCGCCGGGTACACCCCGCCGGAGCTCGGGTTGCCGAGGACCACGAAGAGCAGGACGACCAGGCCGGTGCCGAGCAGCCCGAGCAGGGTCTGCAGGGCGAGCGCGGTCGCCGACGAGGCGAGCACGACCAGGGTGCCGATGCCGGTCAGCGCCCAGAAGTGGCCGCCGAGGGCGTCGTAGACCGGACCGACGATCAGCGCGCCCGCGAGGCCCGAGACGACGGCGTACGGCACGAGGACGGCGAGCCGGATCAGGGTGCGGGGGCGGTTGGCGGGGCGGGAGCCGGACGCCATGCCCATGATCGTCGCGGTGAGGTAGCCGCCGATCACCCAGCCGAGGACCAGGTAGAAGGAGGTCATGCCGCGGCCGTCACCGGAGTTGGGGGAGCGGATGTCGGTGACGGTGACCTGGCGTTTCTGGGCCGCCTCGATCTCCTGGGCGATCTGGGTGGCGGTCTGGGAGACGGACGGGCCGCCGGCCGAGGCGACCAGGAGGGTGTCCTTGGTGCCGGTCGCGTCGAAGAGGAAGGCCGCGTCGGACTTACGGGTGAGGACCGACTGCCGGGCGGCCGCGGCGTCCGCCACCGCGGTGGCCTTCACCGGGTCGCCGTCGAGGGCGTTGAGCTGCCCGACGATCTTCGCGGCGGCCTGCTGCGGGGCGACGACGGCGACCGGGATCCGGTGCGGGGTGGGGGAGTGGAAGGCCCCGACGTAGGAGACGACGAAGGCCAGCTGGACGAGGAGGCCGCCGAGCACGAGCCCGAAGGCGCGCAGCGTGACGGCGTCCTTGAACTCGGCGGCGAAGCGGGAGGGCGCGGTGGGGGGTTGCCCCTCGGAGGGGGTGGAAGGCGCGTTCACGGCGGCATGATGGCACGGGCGGGTGAAGGGACGGTTCCGCGCCGGGGCGTGCCGTCGCGTCGGGGGAAGGACGCCATCGCCCGCGTAATCGGGGGGGCGCGGATCCCCGTCCGGTCCGGCTTCGCTAGCGTCGCCGTATGCCGCTCACCGTTGACCAACTGGCCGGGTACCTGGAGCGGGGACTGGACGCCGATCTGGCGCGCTGGTTCCCCGACGGGCCGCGCGCCGAGGTCCCGCCGACGACCCGTCCCGTAGAGCCGTTCCTCGCCCGGCTCCCGGAGGCCGCCGCGACCGCGCTCGCCACCTTCGACCGCCGGGTGCGCGAGGGCACCATGCCGGAGTTCCTCGACATCCACGACTGGTCGTACGCCTTCGACTTCGCGGAGAACGACTGCCGGATCCTGGACTCCGACTACGAGACGGAGCTCTCCGACGACGACGTGTGGTCCGTCGGCGCGGACGGCGGCGGCAACTACTACGTCGTGCTCACCAGCGGGCGCGTCGCGGTGTGGTTCCACGAGGAGGAGGTCGTCGAGGAGGGCACGCACTTCGACAGCCTCGACGTGTACGTCTGGTCGCTCGTCCGGTACCACGCGGTACGCGCCGGAGTCCTCGAACTCTCCGACATTGAGGCGGACTTCCGCGCCCTCGGCCAGCCGGGAGCGCTGGCGGAGTCGGTGGGCCTGCTCGCCCTGCTGTCCTGACACCGGAGCCGGCCGGCACCTACGCCCCGAGCACCCGGCGCCGCACCTCCGGTGTCCATTCGACGTACTCGGCCTCCGCTCCGCCGCGATGACGGGCGTAGAGGAAGCGGCCGGTCGCGCTGGTCGCCTCCGCCGTGGTGATCTCGGCGCCCGCCTCCTCCAGGGCGGCGCGCGCCCGGTCCAGGTCGGAGACGATCACCGTGGCCGTGGCGTGGGCGTACCGCGCGCGTTCCCCGGCGGGGCCCGCGATGACCAGGAAGTCGCCGACGGTGGCGAGTTCGATTCCCTCGAAGGCGAAGCGCAGGTCCGGGCGCCTACCCGTCAGGCGCTCCAGGAGCGGGAGGGCGGTGCTCAGGTCGTCGGCCCACAGGCGGGCGTACGTCTTCAGGATCATCGGTGCTCCAGGGGTCCGTCGAGGCTGCCGCGGTCTCCGGCAGATACGGACTAACCGTAGGAGAGTATGCTCCGACCTGGAAGAACGCACTTCTCCGTGAGAGAGGCACCTCGTGGTAACCGAGCATCCCGCCCGTGATCCGGCCGACGCGGATCTCACCCGCGCCGACTCGCTGGCCCGGGAGATCTTCGCGGGCGTGGCCAACAAGTGGGCGCTGCTGCTCATCAACGTCCTGGCCGACCGCACCCTGCGCTTCACCGAGTTGCAGACGCGGGTCGGCGGCATCAGCCACAAGATGCTGTCCCAGACACTGCGGCACCTCGAACGGGACGGCCTGGTCGACCGGACCGTCCATCCGGAGGTGCCGCCACGCGTCGAGTACCGGCTCACCGAGGCCGGCCAGGCCCTGCGCGCCACGGTCAACGGCATGTGCACCTGGACCCGCACCTACCTGGACCACATCGAGCGGTCCCGACACCGCTTCGACTCCGCCCGCGCGAGGTGACGCGGCCGAAGCCGCCCGAGCCGTCCGCTCAGGCCCTGGCGCAGTGCCTCGTCCACCGCGTCGACGGCCTGCTCCAGCCCGTGGAAGTCTGCGGCATACGTCCCTCCCCGACGGCCCGACAGCGCACCATCACCATGCGCCCGCTGCCGGGCCGGACACAAGAACGGGCCCTGTACGGCGGTCAGTTCACGGCGTACGCGTTGTAGACCGTGGTCGTCGCGGTGTCGCCGTGGGTGTCGGTGACCGTGGAGCGCAGGCCGACACGGCCGGCCGCGGCCGGGTTGTGGACGGTGGTGGTCCACTTGCCGGCGGAGAGCTTCGCGGTGACCGCGTGCCAGTGGGCGCCGCCGTCCGTGGTGTACCAGGCGCGCACGGACTTCACGGCGTCCGACAGCCGGCCCACCGTGCCGTCGCCGGTGCCGGTGCGCTGCATGCCGAGCGTGACCGTCGTGGCCGAGCCGGCGGCCACCTGGTTCCTGCCGTTCAGCGGGGCGGGCGAGAAGCGGGTGATGTAGTCCCGGACCTGCTGGTTCTTGGCCGGGTCGGCGTAGAAGCGCAGGGCGAGCGAGGACGAGGTCGACAGCGAACCGGACGGCAGGCTGCGGTGGCCGGTCTCGGTGAGCGTGTACCAACCCGCGGAGGGGATCCGCGGATGGGCGTCGACGTCGTCGCCGGTGCCGTAGCTGCGCGAGTACAGCGTCTTGCCCGCGTGCGTCAACTTCACGCTGCCGCTGGCCAGTTCGCCGCCGTCCGGCAGGGTCGAGTCGGCGAAGAGGTTGACCGACGGGAAGTACAGCTGGTGGTACCAGGTGTACGGCAGCCGCCCGCCCGGGCCCCAGACCGCCCGACCGACGGTCAGTGAAGTCGTCCTGCCCGCGCCGTAGTTGTGGAAGCCGTCGTAGACGAAGTCGTGGGCCTGCTGGCCGACCTGCCACTGGCCGGCCGGGAGGTGCACGGCGAAGGAGCCGGGCAACTGCCGCTCGAACTGCAGGGTGTTCGTGGACATCGCGCAGTCGTCGTCGCCCGTGGACTGGTTGTCGAACGAGAACCTCGCCTGTCCGCTGTCGGGGCCCGAACGCGCGGACACCTTCAGGGTGGTCAGCCCGGCCTGCTTCAGCGTCGCGGACACCCCGGACGGCACCCCGCCCCGGTGGGTGGCGGACGCCAGCCAGAAGCTCCCGCCGGTCTGCGCCTGCGGCTGGTAGACGGTCGCGTACGACAGCTCGTACGCCTTGTTGCTCGACGGGATGACGTACAGCTGACCGGCGTCCGTGGAGATCCCCATCTGGGCGGGGCTGTTGTCGGTGGTGCAGACGTACGCGCTGACCGTGTGGTCGTACCCGCTGCCCGGACTCGGACTGAGGGAGACCTTGACCGGGTGGCCCTGGCGGGCGTCGAACGTGGTCTTCGTGGCGCCGGAGACCTTCACGCTGTGGCCGCCGACCGTGCCGGCCTCGTCGCCGCCGTCGACGAACGACGTGGCCAGCTCGTAGCTGCCGTCGGGCAGCGAGACCGCCTTGTTGCTGTCGATGTAGCGGAAGTCGGACGTCTTGGTGTTGTACACCGCCACCTGCGCGTACACGGGCTTCCCGGCCCGGTCCAGCGTCCTGACGGTGAGCGACCCTGTGGTCGCGGCGGATGCCGTGGCGGCACCGGCCAGTATCAGCGGGACGAGCACGGTCACGACGCTCGCGGCCGCAGTGGTTCTTCGCATCAAACCCCCCAAAGGTGCAGGCCAGCAGCGAATCACCGAGCCGGGTGAGAAGCCCGCTTCCCTTACCGACCTCTCACCGACACCTCACCGGCGACACTGGTCGGGTGATCGTCGAACGCGCGTATGTCCCTCGCTCCTCCTCCTTTTCCTCAGATGAGGGCGAGGGCGAGGACACCTGGCCCTGGTCGGTGCCCTGCGTCCGGCAACTGCTCGACGAGGGGCTGCGCTTCACCGCGCCGGTCACCTTCCTGGTCGGTGAGAACGGCTCGGGGAAGTCGACCCTGGCCGAGGCGCTCGCCGAGGGCTTCGGTCTGGACTCCTACGGCGGCTCGCACGACTGGCGGTACGCCTCGCCGCGCGCCAAGTCGGTGCTCGGTGAGCGGATGCGGTTCGAGGCGGGTGCGGGCGGGCGCCGTATGCTCACGAGCTGGTCGGCCCGCAAGGGGTTCTTCCTCCGGGCGGAGACCGCGCTCGACGCGCTGGGCCGGGAGGGGTTCTCGCCGGGCTCGGTCAGCCACGGCGAGGGCTTTCTCGCGGCGTTCCGCGGGAAGTTCCTGCACGCCGGGCTCTACGTCCTCGACGAGCCGGAGGCGGCGCTCTCCTTCTCCTCGTGTCTCGAACTGGTCGCGCACCTCGACCAGTTGGCGCGGCGGGGCGGTCAGGTCGTCTGCGCCACGCACTCACCGCTGCTGACCGCCCTGCCGGGCGCGGACATCGTCGAGGTCGGCGAGCACGGTATGCGGAGGGTCGACTGGCGGGAGCTGGCGATCGTGGACCACTGGCGGCGGTATCTCGCCGAACCGGACGTGTATCTCCGGCACATCGTGGAGCCGTAGCGGACTCAGCGCTTGACGGACTCCGCGATCAGCTCGGCCGCCTCGGCGGGGGTGCGGTGGGTGGTGTCGACGACCTCGGCCGCGTCGTGCAGCCAGGCGCGAGACGCCTCGGCGTAGGGCTCCAGGTATTTCAGGCGGAACCAGGAGTCGGGGCCCACGACGGTGTCGCCGGCGATGCGGGCGCGGAGCGTGTCCTGGTCGGCGTGGAGGACGAAGTGCCGTACGGGAATGGCGTGTTGGTCCAGGCCCGCGCTGATCTCGCGCCAGTACTCCTCGACCAGGACGGTCATGAGCGTCTCGCTGACCTTCTCGGCGTCGAACACCCGGGAATCCGGAAGGAGTTGCCGCACCAGCGCACTGGTCGTCGTCTTGCCCGCGCCGTGGGTGCCGTTGATCCACACGATCATGGGCCCGATGCTAGGTCATGTCGTAGGCGGCCCGGGCCTCGGAGAAGCGGGCGGCCGCCAGGTCCTCGCGGCGGATGATCCAGTACGCGACGCCCAGGTCGCCCTCGATCAGGGGCTCGCCGCCGATCTCCGCGAGCAGCAGCCAGTCGCCCGGGCCGTGGTCGTGGTCCGTGACGGGGTTCCAGTTCCAGACCCAGGGGTAGCCGCCGAGCTGCACCGCGGAGTACCCCTGGATCTTGCCGCTGGTCTCCCACCACACCGAGCCCAGCTCCATGCCGTGCGGGAACTCCTCGGTGTCCGAGCCGCGGTTGGGGAGCGAGGGCGCGACCCGCAGATACAGGTCGGACGCCGGGTGGACCTCCGGCGGCCACTCGCCGTCCGGCGCGCGCTCGGAGACGGGGGTGCCGGCCGGGACGTAGACGAGCCGGTGCCAGTCGTCCTCCCCCCACGGGTCCTCCGTGTCCGCGAAGAAGAGCAGGGTGCCGTCCTTCGGCAGCGGGAGGTCCGTCAGGCCCTGCGGGATCGCCGCGAGGTCGATCGCGGCGAGGAACGGCAGTTCCGGGACGGGCTCGCCCTCGGGCAGCGGCGGCAGTCCGCCGATGCGTCCGACGACCGGCCACTCGGGCGCCTTCCGGTCGGGGTCCAGCATCCCGCAGGGGCGGACGGTGTCGAGCCACCGCTCCACCTCGTCCTCCGGTAAGTCACGGCTGCGGGCTTCGGCACGGAACAGATCCATCGAACTCATGCGCGGAGTATGCCAGTTGGGACTGACACCCCGGCCGAGGCGAGTCCCGCGGGTCGTCACGTGGCGGTGTCGCGCCCGGCCTCCGAGGTGATGATCTTCAGGGCCTCGGCGATGCGGTCGTGGTGGGTGCGGTGGGAGACCACGCAGACGCGCAGGGTGTAGCGGTCGTCGACGACCGTGCTGGAGAGCACGACGCGCCGGTGGCCGTTGATCCGCTCCAGCAGCCGGCGGCTCGCCTCGTCGGCCCGCTCGGCGGCGGCCGGGCTGTCGTCGGCGGGGCGGACGCGGAAGATCACGGTGGACAGGTCAGGGCGCTGCGGGACCTCCAGCTCCGCGACGCCGGACAGCGTGTCGTGGACGTGTTCGGCCAGGTCGAGCTTCTCGTCCAGGGCCTCGCGGAAGGCGTCCACGCCGTGCAGGTGCAGGGGGAGCCAGGCCCGTAGACCCCGGATCTCGTGGGTCAGTTCCGGCCCGAGGTGCGCGGAGTCCGGGACGCCGGTGGCGGCCATGTCCTGGAGGTAGCTGCCGGTGCCCTCGTGCGCGGCGTGCAGGGCGGCGAGGTCGCGGACGACCAGGGCGCCGGTGCCGAAGGGCAGGAACAGGGTCTTGTGCGGGTCGAGGGTGATCGAGTCGGCCTCCTCGAAACCGGCGAGGCGGTCCCTGCCGCGTGCGGTGAGCCGGAAGAAGCCTCCGTAGGCCGCGTCGATGTGGAACCACACGCCCTCGCGGCGGGCCAGGGCCGCCAGTTCGGGCAGCGGGTCGATGGTGCCGGTGTCGGTGGTGCCTGCGCTGGCCACCAGCAGGAACGGCCGCAGACCGGCTTCCCGGTCGGCGCGGATCATCGCGGCGGCGGCTTCCGGGTCCATCCGCAGGTCGGGGATGTGCGGGACGGTGCGTATGCGGGTGGCCGGGATGCCGGCGAGGCGGGCGGCCTTGGTGACGGAGTGGTGGGCGAAGGCGGTGGTGTAGACGGTGCCGCCGGTCAGGTCGTCGCCGAGCCGGTGGTGGCGGGCGGCGACCGTCGCGGAGAACGTGGCGATCGAGCCGCCGCTGGTCAGCAGTCCGCCGCTGCCCTCCGGGAGGCCGCACACCTCGCGGGCCATCCAGCGGACCACGCTCTCCTCCAGGGCCGCGAGCGCCGGGGCGACCGAGGCGAGGCCGCCGTAGCGGTTGACGGCGCGGGTGTAGAACTCGGCGAGCGCGGCGGAGTACAGACCGCCGCCCGGGACGTACGCCAGGTGGCCGGGGCCGGCCGTCTCCAGCGCGCAGTCGGCGGCCTCGTCCAGGCGGGCGAGCAGGGCGTGGAGGCCGCCGCCGTGGGCGGGCGGGGGCGCGAGGAAGGACTCCACCAGCTCGGCCTCGGCCTGTGGGGACAGGGGGCTGGTCGCGGGGCGGGCCGCGAGGTTGTCGGTGCGGTCGACGACACGGTCCAGGACGAGACGGCCCATCTCCGTCATGGCGGAGCGGTCGGGTTCCAGGGGGAAGGGGTGCATGAGGCAAGATTGCGCCGCCGACCCCGGCACGCGATGGCGTAGTGAGCGCGGCTACGGCGCCGTAGCGCAGGATTGTTCGTCGTTGTGGCCGCTACGCTGCATTTCATGCCACGCCCCCTGTACGACCGTATCGACCGGGCGATCCTGGACCATCTCCAGCGCCACGGACGCACCCCCAACGTCGACCTCGCCGAGGCCGTACGGCTGTCGCCCTCGTCCTGTCTGCGCCGCACCAAGGCGCTGGAGGAGGACGGGGTGCTCGCCGGTTACCGGGCCGACCTCGACCGGGAGCGCCTCGGTCTCGGGCTGACGGTGTTCCTCTCCCTCAAGGTCGAGCACTCCCGTACGACCTCGGCGGTGGTCGAGGAGGCGCTCAAGGCGATCGGCCACGTGGTCGCCTGCCATGTGGTCTCCGGCGACGCCGACTTCTTCGTCGAACTGGCCGTGCCGGACCTGAGGACCTTCGAGAAGGTCCTCACCGACCAGATCCTGGCCATCGGCGTCGTACGCGACGCCCGCAGCACGTTCTGCATCCGCACGGTCGTCGACCGCGGGCCCCTCCCGCTCACCTCGTGGCCCGCCCATGGCCGATAAAATCGAACACATGATTGAATCTGGGTATGCGAGGTGCGGAGTCGTACGGGGCGGATGATGCTGAAGGGGTGGCCGGGCCGATTCGGGTGATCGTGCATCCGCCGTCTCCTTCGGGTGGGCGACGGGTGCGGGTGGACGGGGAGATTCTGGGGCTGGCCCATCATGTGGGCGATGTCGCCGAGTTTCTCCGGCGGGCCGGTCTGGAGATCGATCCCTCGGAGGTCGCGGACGCGCCGTGGATCGACTGGCGGGGGGTCGGGCCGGAGCGGTGGGGACCGTAGAGCGGAGCGGTGGGGCCGTAGTGCCGGAACCGTGGCCGGGGTGATCGGCGTCGTGGCAGGGCATGAGCAACGTCGAGTCGGGGCGCTTCGGGTGCCTTCCCTGGGTCGCCGCGTGGTTCTCCGGGGGAGCCGTGGCGCATGCCGCCTGGCAGCTGACCGCCTGGGCGCGCTGGTACTGCGACGCGGGTTACGAGGCCGGCGGCCGCCTCGAACTCAACGTCCTGCTTCCGCTGACCGCGCTGGCCGGGGGCTGCGCGGGACTCGCGGCACTGGCGCTGGGGCGGGCGGTGGCGCAACCCGCCCCGAAGGCCGTACGCGTCCTGCTGCCACCGGTGTCGGTGCTCGTCGTCACCGTCCTGCTCGGCTGGTGGTTCTTCGCCACCGTCGGCACCCTGGACGACTACCCCGGCGACTCCGGCCGCTGCCCCACCACGAACATCCCGCCGCGGTGGCCGGCGTGGATACCGGCGTAGGGGGTGTGCGGCGGATGAGGCCGGTGCGTCGTCGCCCGCCTCACCGTCGGCCGGTCCGCCGGGCAGGCGTTACGCGGCTTCGGGGTGTTGGGGAGTCTCGGTGTCGAAGTCCTCGGAGTCCGGGAAGTCCGGGGCCTGGAAGGGGTTGGTCGCCGGCGGCGGGGACACCGCGGTCGAGTTGTGGGGCTGTCCTTCCAGAGCGGAGAACAGCGGGGTGGTGGTGATGGGAGGTCTGCCTTTCGTCACAGGTCCCTGGACTACAGCTTGGTCATCTTGGAGTACGGGCTCAGGATCCGCATCTGTGCCGAGCCGAAGTCGACGAGGGCCGCGATGCCGTCCTCGATGCCGATGACCCGGCCGAGTCCGTACACGTCGTGCGTGACCTGGTCGTCCATGGCGAAGTGTTTCGGAGCCGGTGCGACCGGGGCCTTGAAGGGGCTGGTCGGCAGATGACGCTTCGGTGCAGCGGGCTTGGTCATGGCTCAGTATGGCCCCCCGCGGCCCCCGCTTGCTGTGGCCATCGGCACAGAACCACGCCAGAACCGCTGCCCCACCCGGCTGACCTGCGGCTTTCAAGACACGACCCGCCGAAAAACAACCACAGCACGGAGTTCTGGTGTATCGGGAAATACCCGCCCCTTGCGGTTCGGCCGGGTGTTCGCCGCGTACATGACCGACGACTCGCAGCAACGTCGGTGGGCCGGCGTGCGGGCCTGGGAAGCCGCCCATGGCGTCGAACTGCCGGAGCCCTACCGGTCGTTCGTCGCGGAGGTCTCCGACGGCTCGCCCGCGGGCTCGTCCCTGGCGCACCGGCTCCTTCCGCTGGGCGGGCTGCCCGACGACTGGCAGACCTGGGAGGCGGACTGCTGGTTCAGCCCCGAACCGCTCGACAGAACGGCCGCCCGCAGATTCAGTGAGCCGTTTCCGCTGGAGGAGGAGTGGCAGTGGGAGTACGGCTACTACGACCACGACGAGCACTCACCGCTGCTCCACGGCGTCTACCGGGACGGATCGGTCCTCCTGGGCGGCAACCGTGACGGCGAGTTCTGGGTGCTCGTGGTCACCGGGGCTCAGCGCGGCCGGGTCTGGTGGCTGGGCGACGGGTGTGCGGCTCCGTATGCCGACGCGGGGGAGGAAGGCGGGATCGAGGCCGACTTCGTGCGCTGGTTCGAGGAGTGGCAGGGCGGCCGGGGGTGGTGGGCCGAGCACGCTCGTGGGGGGTAGGGCGTCGATGGACGCGCACACCGGTCGTGCGGGGGTGTCAGAGGCTGCGGAGGTGTTTGCGGGGGAGGGGGGTCTGGTGGGGCGGGGTGGGGGGTGGGGTGAGGTCGGCCGCGTGGAGGTGGTGGGCCACGCGGGTCGTGTCCACGGTGTCGCGGGAGGCGAGTTCGCGGGCCAGGGCCGCGTGGCGGAGCTGGCGGGCGGACGGGGTCTGGGTGCACAGGACGACGTCGCGGGAGAGCGCGGGGAGGCGGTAGCGGGGTCTGCCGCCGGTGTCGGGGTCGGTGTCCCAGACCAGGATGCGGGCGGTCACCGCCGCGTCTATCAGGGGGAGCAGCTCGTCCGGGGTGAGCCCCTGCACGGCGGCCAGGAGCGAGAGGTCCAGCCACTCGCCGTCCGCGGCGGCGTACGTGAGCATCGTGCGGGCCTGGTCCGGGAGTTCGAGCAGACGGGCGCGGAGGAGGTTGCGGAGCGCGGCCGGTACCTGGGCGCGGGGGCCGACGCGCCGGACCGGCGGCAGCTTCAGCAGCTCCGCCAGGGCGAAGGGGTGGCCCTCCGCACGGCGGTGCAGCGCGGCCGCGGTCTCCTGTGGGGCGTCCTCGCCGCTCGCGGTGAGGAGTTCCGCCACGTCGTCGACGGTCAGCGGCTCCAGCGTCAGCCAGGTCGCGCCCAGCAGCGCGAGGTCGCCGAGCAGTGCGCTGGAGTCCGGGGCGTCGGAGTCGCGCAGGGCGCACACGAAGACGACCGGGCCCTCCCGCAGGATCGCCGCGAGGCGCCGCAGCAGCTGGTGGAAGCCCTGCGGGGCCTGGTCGAGGTCGTCGATCACCACGAGCGTCGGGGCCTGGGTCAGCTCGTGGACGATCGTGGCAAGCGGGTCCTGCCGCGCCGTCTCGTCCGCCGCGGAGTCCTTGCCGTCCTGCCGCAGCGCGTCCAGGAGCTGGACGGTGGGACAGGTCTGGGAGATACCGCGGTTGCCGCTGAGCGCCTGGCCGGCGCGGGTGCGGGCGACCGTGAAGCCGGCGGCCAGGGCGCGGGCGGACAGCTCCTCCACGAGCCGGGTCTTGCCGGATCCCTGCTCGCCGCCGATCACCGACCACAGGGGGCGGCCGGTTGCCGCGGCCGGCAACAGCGCGGTCAGCTGCGCCATTTCGTCGCCCCGGCCCACGAAGGGTGTACGGGCGAACGGTCCCGGCACCGGGTGCGCGCAGGCGGCGGGGCCGCGGCTCTGCTGGGGGATGGTGACGGGGCCGACGGCGTGGAGCGCGACACCGGGCCCCACCGCGTCGGCGAGGGAGGGGGCCGCGACCGTCGTACCCGAGGAGGCGGCCGGAGACGTCGCGGGGGCCGCCGTATCGAGGGACACGGAGGCTCCCGGGGTTGCCGTACCCGAAGACGCTCCCGGAGCCGCCGTACCCGAAGACGCTCCCGGGCCGGCATTCGCGAGAGGCCCTCCCGAGCCGGCACCCGCGAGAGGCCCTCCCGAGCCGGTCGCCCCGGAGGCCGCCGCCGGACCGGTCGCCTCGAGAGGCGCTCCCGAGCCCGTCGTGGCGAAGGACTCTTCCGCGGCCGCCGGGGCGAAAGCCGTGCCGAAAGGCCCCGCGGCGCCCGCCACTCCCAGCGCCGCGCCCGTCACCGCCGTGCCGAGGATCGTCACGTCGTGGCGGAGGATCGCCGTGTGGAGGTCCCTGAGTTGGGGGCTGGGGTCCAGGCCGAGTTCCGTGGCCAGCATGTCGCGGAAGCGCTCGTACTCCTGGAGCGCCTCCACCGTCCGGCCCGCCGCGTACAGGGCGCGCATCAGCAGCGCCCAGGTCGTCTCCCGCAGCGGCGCCTGGAGGACGAGGCCCTCGGCGATGTCGATCGCCAGGTCCGTCTCGCCCTGCTGGACGAGGATCGCGCCCTGCAACTCCTTCGCGGCCTGGAACGCGCCGTCCAGCCGGGTGCGTTCGCGGATCGCGAAGCCGTGCTCGGCGGCCTCGGCGAGGGGCTCGCCGCGCCAGAGCGCGAGGGCCGCCTCGACCTCCTGCCGGGCGGTCTGGAGCCGGCGGCCCCGCAGGGCCTCGCGGGCGCGGGCGACGTACTCGTCGAAGCGCGTGGTGTCCCGGGCCGCGCGGTCCACCTTCAGCGCGTACCCGGCGGAGCTGCTGACGAGCAGGGCGGAGCGGCCCTGGAGAGCGGGGTCGAGCGCCGAGCGGAGCCGGCTGATGTGGGCGCGCACCGAGGAGGCCGCGCCAGTCGGCCGGTCCGTGGGCCACAGGTCCTGCAGCAGGGTCTCCTGGGAGACGGGGCGGCCGTCCTCGATGAGCAGCCTCAGCAGCAGCAGCCGGCGCTGCCGCGGGCCCAGGTCGAGCGGGACGTCGTCCCTCAGTACTTCGACGGGGCCCAGTACGCCGAAGCGCAGCTCCTGTCCGTGACGTGAGTGCACGTGGTCGGACCTTCCTGGGGGTCGTTCGGTCACGCGGTCGAGCAATGGCTCATTGTTCGATCGCTCTCCGGACAAAGCTCGACGGCGCACCGGCACCAGATGGTTCATTCGACGCCTCCCAGCGCGCTCATCGGGGTGACGCGCGTGGCCCGGCGGGCGGGCAGCAGCCCGGCGAGCGCGGTCAGGGCGGTCAGGGCGGCGCACACCAGCAGGAGGGTGCCCGCGGGCAGCGGCAGGGGCCCGTCGGCGACGGCCGTCCGCACGAGGAGCCAGGCGTACGGGACGCCGAGCGCGAGCCCGAGGACGCCGCCGAGGACGCCGTACAGAGCGGCCTCCAGGGTGATCGTCCCGAGCAGTGCGCCGCGGCCCAGGCCCAGGGCGCGCAACAGGCCGAACTCCCGGGTGCGTTCGATCGAGGTGAGGCTGGTGGTGGCGGCGACGCCGACCACGGCGATCAGGACGGTCAGGGCGACGAGGCCGAGGGCGATGGTGCGCATCGTGCCGATCATCGCCGTGTCGCCGACCCTGTTGTCCGCGAGGACGGTGATCTCGAGGTCGCCCGCCTTCTCCTCGACGGCGTTTCTGTGGACGATCTTCTCCAGCGCGTTCTGCGCCGTGCCGACCGAGTCCACCGCGTCGGCGTAGAGGCCGCTCGCGGCGCGCGGGGCGCCCATCCGGTCGAGGTCGGCGGGGGCGACGAGCACGTCCGCCTGGCCGGGGCCGCTGCCGGACAGCGTGCGGGCGACGGTCAACTCGGCGCCCTGCAGGGTGAATCGGTCCCCCGTGCTCAGACCGATGATGTCGGCCGCGTCGGCGGAGACGATCGCGCGTCCCGGGGCGAGGCCCGCGGTGTCGATGCTCCGGGCCCCGGGCAGGGCGGCCGGGTTCAGGTCCGACACCTCCAACTCCCGCAGGGTGGACTTGACTTGAAGCGTACGGAAGGTGGTGACGTGGGCGAGCTGCGGTGCGGCGGACAACTCCCGTACGACGTCGGCGCCCAGGCCCCTCTCGTCGGCCGTGACCCGGAAGTCGGCGGGCGAGGTGATGGCGTTGTTCCGCTCCAACTGGGCCTGGAGACTGGCCAGTCCAACCAGGGCGCCGGAGACCAGCGCGGCGCCGAGGGCGACGACCACGGAGACGGCCGCGGCCCGGCGCGGGGCACCGCCCACCCCGCCGACGGCCAGCTTTCCGGTGGCGCACATCCGGCGCAGCGGCCAGCCGGCGACGGTGAGGACCGGGCGGACCAGGAGCGGGCCCAGCGCGATGAGCGCGAGGAAGGCGAGGGTCGCGGAGGCGACGAGGACCAGCATCGCCAGGTCGCGGTCGCCCCCGCCGGCCAGGGCGGCCAGGCCCACGGCCCCGGCGGCGAACAGCGCGCCGGTGGCGAGCCGGACGGTCCCGATCCGGCGCTCACCGGTGACGGTGCTCGCGGTGCGCAGCGCCTGGAGCGGGGAGGTCCGGGCCGCCGACAGCGCGGGGGCGAGGACCGCGCCCACGGTCACCACGATCGTCCCTACGACGACCAGCAGGGCGTACGTCAACGGGGAGCCCGGCGCGGACAGTTGCTCGCCGGTCAGGAGGCGGGCGGCCGACGGGGCGAGGTGGCCGGCGGCCAGCGCGAGAAGCACGCCGAGCGAGCCGGCGACCAGACCGACGAGGGCGCCCTCCGCGGCGAGCGCGGTGGCCAGGCGGGTCTGGGAGGCGCCGATGGCACGCAACAGCGCGAGTTGCCGCAGGCGTTGGGCGAAGACGATCCGGAAGGTCGAGGTGGCGACCAGGGCGGCGGCCATGACGGCGACGGCCAGGAACACCGAGATCAGGCGGAAGAGGTCGGCGATGTCACCGTTCAGGACCTCGTGCGCCTCGTCGGTGCGGGTCTGCGCGCCGGTGCGCAGGGTGGTGGCGGTGCCGAGGGCGGCCTGTACGTTCTTCTCCAACTCCCCTTGGTCCTCACCGGAGTCGGCGCGGATGTCGACGCGCTCGTAGCCGGGGAGTTCCGCGAAGTGGGCGATGCGGGTGTCGGTCGTGTACGCGCTCGCCTGCTGCTCGCCGGTCGCGGTGCTGCGGACGATCGCGGTGACCTGTACGGGGAGTTCGACCGTCTTCTCGGGGTTGTTCGGGTCGGCGCTCACAAGGGTGGTGCGGGAGCCGGGGGTCAGTCCCAGCTCCTCTGCGGCCCTTTTGTTGACGGCCAGTTCGCCGGTGCGGGTGGGGTAGGCGCCCTCGACCAGGCGGATCTGGGAGAGCGGGCCGGTGCCGGGGTCGGAGCGCAGGGCGAGCCAGTGCTCGAAGGGGCCCGCGACCGTGGCGCCGGTGTCGACCCGTCCTACGGCCTCGGCGACGCCGGGGATCTGTCGGAGACGGGTGAGCTGCGCGGGGGTGATCGCGGAGTCGTCGTTCGTCGCGACCAGGGTCACGGACTCGGGGGTGCCGCGGAAGTGGTCGAGGGTGGTGCGGGTGGTGATCTCCTGCGCCATCACGGCGGCGAACACGACGAACGCGGCGACGAGGAGGGAGAGGCCGGTGGCCACCAACCTCCCGGGCCGACGCAGCAGTTCAGCCAACTGAGACCCGAACAGGGTGGCCCGCCAGGGGGTGCCCCCGCCCGGCCGGGGGACACCTCCACCCGGCCACGGGAAGCCCCCGCCCGGCCGGGAAGAGACACCGGCCGGACGGGAGGGGGGACCGACCGGGCGGGGAGGGGTGTCGGTTGCGGGGGAGGACGTGTTGGTTGGGCGGGGGTGGGTGTCGGGTGAGTGGGGAGGGGTGCCGGTCGGCTGGGGGAGGGTGTCGGCTTGGTCGGGAGAGGTGTCGGCTGGGTGAGGTGGGGTGTCGGCGGATCGGAGGGTGAGGCGGGATCGGCGGGGGGAGGAGTTGGGCGAGCGGGGGGCGAGGCGGGCCGGGCGGGTGGGGATGCCGATGGCTCGGGGGGCCGCGGTGACCAATCGCTGCCAGATGCACGCCGGGTGGGCCGGGTTGTTCAGCTGGTACGGCTTGGTGTCGGCGAGGCGCGAGGCAGTGCTTTTCGAGTACGAACCCGCACGCGCCGACCGGTCGTTGCCGGGGGCGGGGCTGGGGCCAGTGCCGGGGCCAGGGCCGGTGGCCGCGCCGGTCGGCAAGCCGCCGCTGATGCCGGTCCCTGTGCTGGAGCTGGAGCTGGAGCTGGAGCTGGAGCCGTTGCCGTTGCCGTTGCCGATGCCGATGCCGGTTCCTGTGCCGGAGTCGGGGCCGGGGCCGGGGCCGGTGGCCGCGCCGGTCGGCAAGCCGCCGCTGATGCCGGTTCCTGTGCTGGAGCTGGAGCCGATGCCGGTGCCGGTTCCTGTGCCGGAGCCGGAGCCGGAGTTGGGGTCGGTGCCCTTGCTCGTTGGGCCGTTTTCGCTTGTGCTCATCGCGAGGCCTCCGCTGATGCCGGTGCTGACACCGTTGTCCGTGGCCGTCGGCCGGTTCCTGCCCGTGCTCCTGCTCATCGGCAGGCCCCCGCTGATCCCGGTGCCCGTGGCCTGCGGCCGGTTGCCGCTCACGCCCGCGCTCGTCCGCCGACCGCCACTGATCCCCGTACCGCCACCAAAACCGCCACCGAATCCGGCGCGGTCACCGTTCCCGGAACGGAAGCCGCCACCGCTGATCGCACCGGAACCGCCACCGACCCCGGCGCCGAAGCCGAACCCGGCGCGGTCACCGTTCTCGGCGCGGAAGCCGCCACCGCTGATCGCACCGGAACCGCCACCGACCCCGGCGCCGAAGCCGAACCCGGCGCGGTCACCGTTTCCGGCGCGGAAGCCGCCACCGCTGATCGCACCGGAACCGCCACCGATCCCGCTACCGAAGCCGGTGCGGCCGGTGCCGCTGACGCCACCGATCCCGCCCCCGGAGCCCATCCACCCACCCCCGCCGATCCCCCCGTTCACCGAGCGGACCCCCCGACCGCCCGCAGCATGCGGGGGGCGTTCGGCTCGGCTGTCGTGGCGACGTCGTTGATGATGCGGCCGTCGGTGAGGGTCAGGACGCGGTCGGCGTAGGCCGCGGCGTGGGGGTCGTGCGTGACCATCACCACCGTCTGGCCGAGGTCGTTCGCGGCGCGGCGCAGGATGTCGAGGACCTCCGCACCGGACCGGGAGTCGAGGTTGCCGGTGGGTTCGTCGGCGAAGAGCACGGAGGGCCGGGCGAGCAGTGCCCGCGCCACGGCGACCCGCTGCTGCTGGCCCCCGGAGAGCTCGGCCGGCCGGTGGGACATCCGGTCCCCGATGCCCAGCGCCCCCACGAGGTGGTCGAGCAGGAAGCGGTCGTAGGGCCGCCCGGCCATCGTCGCGGGCAGCACGATGTTCTCCAGCGCCGTCAGCTGGGGCAGCAGGTTGAAGGACTGGAAGACGAAGCCGACCTTCTCCCGCCGGACCCGGGTCAGCCGCCGGTCGGACAGGCCCGTCAGCTCCGTACCGCCGAGGACGACCCGGCCCGAGGTGGGCGAGTCGAGACCGGCGAGGCAGTGCATCAGCGTCGACTTGCCCGAGCCCGAGGGCCCGGTGATCGCGGTGAAGCGGCCGGGGGCGAAGTCGACGCTCACCCCGTCCAGGGCCCTGACCTGCGTGCCGCCCTGCCGGTAGACCTTGACCAGGTCGACGGCGGCGGTGCGGCGACCGGCGGTCTCCTCGACCCCGGTGCGGGCCGCCCAGATGATCGTAGCCATGAGACTCATCTCCTCGATTCGGCGGCGCGTCAGGACGCGTGGGACGGGAGACGGAGGGTGACCTCGGCCGCGGCCCGGGGGGCGTGGCCGGAGGTGTTGCTCTTCTGCCACCAGTAACTGGCCCCGACCGCCACGGTCGTCGAAAGGAGGAGCACGATCACGGCGAGCAGAATTGCCTTCTCGTAGCGTCCGGGCAGGGCAGACTCAGCCATTACGGCCTCCGGGAATTTCCGTCCGGCGCTTTTCGCCGTCGGTACGAGGAAATTCTCCGAGTCGGGGCGCCCCGGCACATCAACCCCGGACCAGATCTGTACGCCGCCCCTGTGCCACCCGGGTTAGAGGCCCGGACTACGACCGTGGTCGTACGAGCCCGGTGTCGTAGGCGAAGATCACGGCCTGGACGCGGTCCCGCAGATCCAGTTTGGCGAGGATTTTTCCGAAATGGGTTTTGACCGTGCCTTCCGCGATGAAGAGCCGGTCGGCGATCTCGCTGTTGGACAGGCCCTCGGCGATCAGCCCGAGCACCTCGCGCTCGCGGCCGGTGAGCAGGTCGAGCCGTTCGTCCTGGTGGGCGGTGGGGGCGAGCCGGCCCGCGAAGCGGTCCAGGAGCTGGCGGGTGACGCGCGGGGCGACGACGGACTCGCCGGCCGCCACCACCCGGATCGCCGCCACGACCTCCTCGGGCGGGGTGTTCTTCAGCAGGAAGCCGCTGGCCCCGGCCTGGAGCGCGGCGAAGGCGTCCTCGTCGGTGTCGAAGGTGGTGAGCACCAGCACCCGGGGCGAGTCGGGCCGCCGGCCGAGTTCGCGGGTCGCCTCCACGCCGTCCAGGACGGGCATCCGGATGTCCATGATGACGACGTCGGCCCGGGTGCGGGCGAGCAGCGCGAGCGCCTCCGCGCCGTTCTCCGCCTCGCCCACGACCTCGATGTCGGGCTGCGCGGCCAGCACCATCGCGAACCCGGCCCGGATCAGCGGCTGGTCGTCCACCACGACCACCCGGACCGTCCCGCTCGACTCACTCATTCCGCCGTCCTCACCTGGGGCTTCCCGACCGGGAGCTCCGCCTCGACCTGCCATCCCGCGCCCAGGCGCGGACCGGCGGTGAACCGCCCGCCGGACACCTCCACCCGTTCCCGCATGCCCACCAGTCCGTTGCCGCCGCTGACCCGCTCCTTCGCCGGGGTGTGGGCCAGCCGGCCGGCCCCGTCGTCGAGCACCCGCAGCAGCACCCGGCCGGTGCCGAACCGCAGGTCGATGCCGACCTGGGCGCCGGGCCCGGCGTGCCGCAGCACGTTGGTCAGGCTCTCCTGGACGACCCGCAGTACGGTCTGCGCGTCCGCCGTGGACAGCCTGCTCCGGTCGCCCTTGATGGACAGCTCCACGTCCAGGCCCGCGGCCCGCGCCCGCTCGGCGACCGTCTCCAGGTCGGCCAGGGAGAGCCGGCGGCGGCCGGTCTCGGTCTCCTCGTGGAAGGAGCTGCGGCTGCCGCGCAGCACGCGCACGATCCGGTTCATGTCCGCGAGCGCGTCCCGGCCGGTGTCGCCGATCGCCTTCAGTGCCGAACTCGCCTTGTCCGGGTCCGACTTGAGGGCGTACCCGGCGCCGTCCGCCTGGAGGATCATCACCGCGAGGCTGTGCGCCACCACGTCGTGCAGCTCCCGGGCGATCTCCGCGCGCTCCTCGGCGCGGGCCAGCTCCACCAGGTGCTCGCGCTCGCGTTCGGCGGTGGCGGCCCGGGCCTCCAGGCTCGCCACGTACAGTCTGCGGGTGCGCAGCACCACGGCGGTCAGCCACAGCGCCGCGCACAGACCGGCGACCGCGCCGAACTCGACGGGGTCCGCGTCCCAGGAGCGGTTGCCGAAGGGGTCGGCCCCGCCGAAGGCGGCGGTCACACCGACCAGGACGGCCGCGCCGGCCGCGTAGGCGTGCCACATCGGCCGGGCGTGGGTGACCACGGAGACCATCGCGATCAGTACGGCGATGTCGTACCCGGCCGGGACGCTGGCCAGCATCGCGTGGGGCACCACCGAGAGCAGGTACTGGGCCAGCGCGAGCCCGCAGATCACGCCCATCATCGTCAGCGGGCGGTGGCGGCGGCAGAGCAGGGACGCGCCCATCGCCCAGCCGATGAGGAGGTCGTAGTCCAGGGGGTTCCGCACGGCGAGCCCGCACACGAGCAGGGCGAGAGCGATGTCGTACGCCGTGTGGACCCACGGCAGATCCGGTATCCGGCGCAGCATGGCGAACAGGTTACGGCACGGGAGAGGGCCGTATTCCGGTGGCTTCCGGCGTCCTTGAAGAGAATTCAATTCCGGCAACAGGCCGACAATTCCGCGACAACACGGCGGAGTTGTTTCGCAACAGCGCCCCAGTACGCTCGCGTCACTCTTCCTAATCCAGAGGGAACACATGCGTAAATTCACGTCGGCCGTCGTCAGCGCCGTGGTGGCGTTCGCCGGTCTCACACTGGCGACCGCCACCCCCGCCCAGGCGCTGTCCGGAGGGGAGTACGTGGCCCTCGGCGACTCGTACGCCTCCGGGGTCGGTGCCGGTTCCTACGACCCGGCCAGCGGTGACTGCAAGCGCAGCACGCTCAACTACGCGCACCAGTGGGCGGCCAAGCACCCCAAGTTCACGCTCAAGGACGTCAGTTGCAGCGGCGCGACCATCGCGGACGTGCGCAACAACCAGCTGTCCGCGCTGAGTTCGAACACCAAGCTCGTGACGCTCACGGTGGGCGGCAACGACGCGCAGTTCACGTCGGTGGTCAAGGGCTGCCTGCAGGAGAGCGACAGCTACTGCCGGACGGCCACCTCCTGGATGTCGTACTACGCCAAGAACCAGCTGGTGGACGAACTGGCCTCGCTCTACCGCGACATCCACGCGAAGGCCCCCAACGCCGTTGTCTGGACCTTCGGTTACCCGCAGGCGCTGTCCACCTCCTGCTCGTACCTCAGCTCCGCCAAGATCGGCTACATGAACGGCTTCGCCGACGCCCTCGCGGAGGGCGCCGGCGCCGCCGCGGTCAAGGGTGCCGTCTACAACATCGACGTGCGCTCGGCGTTCAAGGGGCACGGTGCCTGCGGCTCCGACCCGTGGATCAACGACATCACCGGCGACATCACCGAGGTCTACCACCCCAACCTCACCGGCTACACCCAGGGTTACGCGGCCGCGTTCCCGTACGTGGCCCCCTGATCCGTCCCTAGATCCCCCGCACCCCCGGGTCCCCCGCCCGGGGGTGCGGGCGTGTCTCGCCGGGGGTGCGGCCGTAGCGGGCGCGGAAGACCCGGGTGAAGTGGGCCTGGCTCGCGAAGCCCCAGTGGTGGGCGATCTCCGCGACGGTTCGCCCGCGTCCCGCCGGGTCGGTGAGCTGGTCATACGCCTGGGTGAGGCGCCGGTCGAGGATGTGCCGGGCCGGGGTGGTGCCGCTCGGCGCGAAGAGCCGGCCGAGATGCCGGGTGGAGACGCCGAGCGCCTCGGCGACGCGGTCCAGGGCGAGGCGGGGGTCGGTCAGGTGCCGGTCGATGTAGTGGTGGGCCAGGGCGAGCCGGGCGGGGGCGGTCGCGGGGCCGGCCGTGGGGGTGCGGTCGTCGCCGGTGCGGGGGGCGATCAGGGTGCGGATCAGGTCCAGCACGGTGGCCTCGGTCGCGGCCGGGTCGTCTGCGGTGGGGGCGGGATCGTCGCCGGTGCGGATGGGGTGGGCGTCGGTGTGGATCGGGTGGGCGTCGATATGGGTCGGGTGGGCGTCGGTGTGGCCTGTGGTCCAGCGGGTCAGCACGGACTCCAGGGCGGCCAGGGCCATCGGGGCGGCCAGGGTCGGTGAGGCTCCGGGGGGCGCCAGGGCTTTCGGGGCACCCGGCACTCTCGGTACTCCCGGCACTCCCGGCGCTCCTGGCGCACCCGGTACTCCCCGCGTTCCCGGCGTCCCTGGCGTTTTCAGGCCCGTCGCCCCTCGCTCGAACAGCAGCGGTGTGCGCAGGTCGCCGGGGACGCACCGCTCCGCGAAGGTCTCGCGGGGGATGTCCACCAGCAGCTTGCGCATGGCCGAGGGGAAGCCGAAGAGGTACGGCCCGCGGGTGTCGTAGAGGACCGCGTCGCCCGCCCGGAGGGTGAGGCAGCCGCCCTCGTGGAAGAAGACCGCCTGTCCCGCGGTCAGCAGGCTCACGAACACCGAGTCCTTCGGCAGCTCCCGGCAGGCGCGCGGGGTGCGCTCGATGACGTGCTCGTTGCCGGAGATCCCGGCCAGCCGCAGTCCGCCCAGCCGGTGGTTCGTCTGGGCGGCCAGCAGCCCGTCGGGGGAGTACGAGGAGCAGGTCAGACCGACCAGCGCCCGCCGGTTGTACTCCTCCCAGAAGGCGATCCGGTCCTCGCGGTCGACGGACCGGGTGGACACGTGGGAGACGAGGGTCACCCCTCGGAAGCTACCGGAACAGCGAGTCGACGTAATCGGTTCCGATGCCGTTCTTCTCGTAGTGCGCGCGGCACATCGCGATGTAGTCGTGGACGTCGAAGAAGCCGTCCGGCTCGCCGTTCTCGTCCAGCCAGATCAGCGGGCCCTTGACGATGAAGAACGCCTTCATCGGCTCGTCGCTCTCGTACGCCACCAGCGTGTGCCCCTCGCCGGGCGCCTCGTAGACGAAGTCACCGGCGTGCGCGGTCCAAGGGCGTTCCAGATAGCCCCACTTGCCGGAGATCGTGTACGCGAAGACCTCGTGCGGGTGGTAGTGCCGGTTGACCAGGCCCGCCTCCTTGGCGCGCAGGATGTCGGCCCAGGAGTTGTCCTTGACGTTGATCCACAGGGGGCGGGAGCCGACGGTCTCGGTGAACGGGACGTAGTAGCGGTCGTCGTCGGTGGCCACCTGGGAGAGGTAGACCTCGGGGAGGGCGTCCGGCTTGAGGGAGTTCTGGATCGGCTTGAGGTTCTTCCAGAACTCGTTGCCTGCGGCTTCGGGCATGGTCGGCTCCGTGGGTGGGCGATCGGATGCCGGGCAGTTCACCGCGGGCGGGGTGGGCGAGGCTTCCCCGTGGCGGACGTCGCCGTTTGCCCATTCGGGACGTCGGGTTGCCTTTGTCGGGAGCCCCGCCCTTCGCGCCGGGGCCTACCAGGTCACCGGGAGTTCGTAGACGCCGTAGACGATGCCGTCGTCCTTGAACGGGATCTTGTCGAGGCCGGTGGCCAGGCGCAGGGTGGGGACGCGGCGCAAGAGGGTGCCGTAGACCACCTGGAGTTCCAGGCGCGCGAGTTGCTGGCCCAGGCACTGGTGGATGCCGAAGCCGAAGGCCATGTGGCGGCGGGCGTCCCGGTGGACGTCGAGCCGATCGGGGTCGGGGAAGACGTCGTCCTGCCAGTTGCCGGTGGCGGCCGCGATGATCACGCCCTCGCCCGCCCGGACCAACTGGCCGCCGATCTCCAGGTCTTCGAGGGCGAGGCGGCGCTGGCCGGTGTGGACGATGGTGAGATAGCGCAGCATCTCCTCCGCCGCGCTCGCGAGGACCTTCGGGTCGTCGGTGTCGCGGACGATCGCGAGCTGGTCGGGGTGTTCCAGGAACGCCAGGGTCCCCAGCGCGATCATGTTGGCGGTCGTCTCGTGTCCGGCGCCGAGCAGCAACTGGCCGAGCATGGTGGCTTCCAGGCGGCTGAGGTCGCCGTCCCGCATCCGTACGGCGAAGTCGGTGAGCAGGTCGTCGGCCGGCTCCGCGAGCTTCTTGTCGAGCTGTTCGCCGAGGTACGCGAAGAGCGCGCCGGCGGCGGCCCGCGCCTCCTCGGAGGTCACGTCCCGGCGCAGTGACACCTTGCTCTTGCTCTGGAAGAAGTCGTGGTCCTCGTACGGCACTCCGAGCATCTCGCAGATCACCAGCGAGGGCAGCGGCAGCGCGAGCGCCTCCACCAGGTCGACCGGGTTGGGGCCCGCGAGCATCGCGTCGATCAGATCGTCGGTCATGCGCTGGATCGCGGGGCGCAGGGACTCGATCCGCTTGACCGTGAAGGGGCCGGTGACCATCCGGCGGATGCGCGCGTGGTCGGGGTCGTCCATGTTGAGGAACGACGGCGGGGTCGTGGAGGTGGTGTCCCGGAAGGCCTCGGTGTGGTACGGGAAGCCGTCCCTGGTGGTGTCGACGCTGAGTCGCTGGTCGCCGAAGAGGGCGCGCTGGTCCTCGTACCGGGTGACCAGCCAGGGTGTACTGCCGTCCCAGAGACGGACTTTGGAGACGGGGTCCTCGGCGTGCAGCCGCATCATCTCCCGGGGCGGGGCGAAGGGGCAGCCGGCCTCGCGGGGCATGGGGAAGTCGGGGAGCATGTCGGTGGAAAGGGTCATGGCGGCACTCCTCGGGGTGGGGGGTCCGGAGTTGCTGCCGTCATGTAAGCGCAGGGACCTGACAGTTGACCGTCAGAAGCCTGACGGTGACTTGCTCCGGCGAATATCTCTCTGTCTGTCACGGGAGGCGTTCATGTCCCAACAGCCGTCCAGACGTGCCGCGTTGCGCGGACTCGCCGTCGCGGGAGCGGTGGTCGCCGGGTTCGATCCGGGCACCCGGAGTTGGGCGGTGTCCGGGGACCGTCCCTTCGCCGGTGTGCCCGATCTCGACGGTACGTTGCTGACGGACCCGGCGTCCCGGGCCGCCGTCGCCGACGACTACGGCCACATCGTGCACCGTACGCCCGCCGCGGTGCTGCGTCCCGGGTCCGTGTCGGACGTCGTCGCGATGGTGCGGTTCTGCAACCGGCACGGCATCGAGGTCGCCCCGCGCGGCCAGGGCCACACCACCCTGGGCCAGGCGCAGTTGGCGGGCGGCCTGGTCGTCGAGACGGAGCCGCTGGCGGCCGTCGGCGCGGTGGACACGGTCCGTTCGACGGTGACGGTGGGCGGCGGCGCCCGCTGGAGTAACGTGGCCAAGGCCACTCTGGCCGATGGCCTGACCCCGCCGGTCTTCACCGACTACCTCGAACTCTCCGTCGGCGGCACGCTGTCCGCGGGCGGCATCGGCGGCCAGGCGCACCGATACGGCGCCCAGGTCGACAACGTCGTGGCGCTCGAAGTCGTCACGGGGGCGGGGGAGTTGGTGCACTGTTCCCCGCGCCGGCACGCCGACCTCTTCCGGGCGGTCCTCTCCGGACTCGGCCAGTGCGCGATCATCGTCGGTGCCACGTTGCGGCTGGTTCCGGCGCCTTCGACCGTACGGCACTACGTGCTGCCGTACGCCGATCTGCGCACGTACCTGGAGGACCAGCGGGTCCTCGCCGAGGACGAACGGTTCGACTACGTCGAGGGCCAGGTCACGGCGGACGCGGCCGGGGTCTTCGGGGAGGGCTTCGTCGAGGCGGTCGCGTACGGGAATCCGGTGGACGACGGGCGTCTGCTGCACGGCCTGCGGTACGACCCGGCGGGCGCGCGGATCACCGACCTCCCGTACTACGACTTCCTCGACCGCATCGCGCCCGCGGTGGCCCAGTTGAAGGAATCGGGGCTGTGGTACTGGGCCCACCCGTGGCTCAACCTCCTTCTCCCCGGCGCCCGGACGGAGGAGATCGCCACGGAGATCCTCTCCTCCCTCACCCCGGACGACCTCGGCCCCGGCCTGGTCCTCCTCTACCCGCTGCGCCGCGAACGCCTCACCGCCGCACCGCTGTTGAGGGTTCCGGATGACCCGGTCCCGTACCTCTTCGCGATCCTGCGCACGACCCCGCCGGATGACACGGCGAAGATCGAGCGCCTCCTGACGGCGAACCGCGAGGCGTACGACTTGGCGCTATCGGCGGGCGGCCACCGCTATCCGATCGACTCCCTCTCCTTCACGGTCTCGGACTGGCGGCGCCATTTCGGGCCGGTGTGGGGGGAGTTGGCGGCGGCGCGGCATCGGTACGACCCTCGGGGCGTGCTGGGCGCGGGGCAGGGGATCTTCATCTGACCGTTCAGGTGCGCACCCAGAGGCAGAACGGGTGCCCGGCCGGGTCGAGATGGACCCGTACGTCGTCCTGGGCCTGGTGGCCGGCGAGCGTGGCGCCCGCGGCGACCGCGTGGGCCGAGGCGCTGTCGAGGTCGTCGACCTCGATCTCCAGGTGGATCATCATCTGCTGCTCACCCGGCCGGGCGGGCCACACGGGTCTGACGTAGGAGGCCTCGGTCTGGAACGACAACCCGGGCCCGCCGTCAGTGGACTTGAGCTTCACCCAGTCGTCCTCCCGGGCCTCGACGTCCCATCCGAGAAGCCGTTGGTAGAAGGCGGCGAGTTCATGCGCGTCGGGGGCGTCGAGGCAGATGGTGGAGAGGGTCAGGCGGGGTGGGTGCGCCATGGCGGCTCCTGGGGGTGGTCGGGGCGGTCGGGGTGGTCCGATGGTGGTCGGATCGTTCGGCGGCCTGGACTCGGTACCGGCCCGGCGTGGTCCCGAACTCCCTCTGGAACGCGTGCGAGAGGGCGTACGGGCTGCCGTAGCCGACGCGTTCGGCGATGGCGGCGAGGGTGTTCGGGGTGTCGCGGAGCAGGGTCGCGGCGAGGATCAGGCGCCACCACGTGAGGTACGCCATCGGCGGGCGGCCGACCAGCGTGGTGAACCGGCGCGCCAGGGTGGGGCGGGAGACACCGGCCTCCGACGCGAGGCGCTCGATGGTCCAGGGCGCGGCCGGGTCCGTGTGCAGCGCCCGCAGCGCCGCGGCCGTCACCGGGTCGCCCAGTACGCGCGGCCAGGCTCCGGTGGTGGCCTCGGTCATCCAGGAGCGGATCATGTAGACGAGGAGCAGGTCGAGGAGGTTCGGCAGCGCGATGCCGGCGCCGGGGCGCCGCTGGTCCAGCTCACCCGCCAACAGGTCGATCGCGGCGCGGAGTTCGAGGTGGGTGCCGACTCGGCTGGGCAGGTGGACGACCTCGGGCAGCTCCGTCATGAGCGGGTGGATGCGGCTGCAGTCGAGGCGGTACTTGCCGCAGAGCAACTCCGTCTCGTCGGGGCCGAGTTGGGGGCCGGGGTCTGCCGGTTCCCGCCACCGGTCGAACGGCAGCGCCCTGTCGGTCGCCTCGACGGGCGCGTCGGCGAGGACGTGGCCCGTGCCGTGCGGGAGCAGTACCGCGTCGCCGACGCCGAGGGACACCGGGGCGCCGCGGTCGGGCTTCAGCCAGCACCGCCCCTTCAGGACGACGTGGAAGCCGGCGCCGTCGTACGGCTCCAGCCGCACGCTCCAACTCCCGCCGCCCCGCACTCGCCGGGACGAGGGGTGTCCGAGTCGTACGGCGGAGATCGCGTCGCTCACCACATCCATCCGCACAGGGTATGAGACGGACACGTATCTGGATGATTCTGTTGGGCATTGAGGAGATCTTTTCGGGTTTCCTAAGGTCGAGCCCATGGTCAATGAGAACGAACGAGTTCAGCGCCTCATGCTGGGCGATGTCGAGGTCGTCCGGCTCGTCGAGTGGCACGCCCCGTTCGCGCCGGTGTCCGGCATGTTCCCGGACGTCGCCGCCGAGGTGTGGAAGGACAACGAGGACTGGCTGGTGCCGGACCACTGGGAACCGGTGACCGGTCTGGCGGTGCTGGCGCTCCAGACGTGGGTGCTGCGCAGTGGCGGGCGGACGGTGCTGGTCGACACCGGGGTGGGCAACGGCCGTGAACGGCCCGGCATGGAGCCCTTCCACCAACGGCACGGTGACTTCCTCGACTTGCTGGCGAGGGCCGGCATCCGTCCCGAGGACGTCGACGTCGTGGTCAACACCCACCTGCACGCCGACCACGTCGGCTGGAACACGGTGGACGCGGACGGGGAGTGGGTGCCGACGTTCCCGCGGGCGCGGTACCTGATTCCGGCGGCCGACGACTTCCACTACGGCCCGTCCGGTTCGTACGGGAACGGTCTTCAGGAGGTCGACCGCCTGATCTACGAGGACAGCGTCGCGCCCGTTCACCGGGCCGGGCAGTCCGTGCTGTGGGACGGCCATCACCGCATCGACGACCACCTGGTGCTGGAATCCGCCCCCGGCCACACCCCTGGCTCGTCCGTCCTGCGCCTCGCCTCCGGCACCGAGCGCGCGGTCTTCGTCGGGGACCTGCTGCACAGCCCGGTCCAGATCCTGGATCCGTGCTGCAACAGCGCGGCCTGTCTGGCGCCGGAGCAGGCGGCGGCGAGTAGGCGCCGGGTTCTCGAACGGGCTTGTGACGAAAGGGAGTTGCTTATCCCCGCGCACTTCGGCGGTTCGGGTGTGGTGGAAGTCCGGCGGGAGGGTGGGGGGTTCGGGCTCGGGGGCTGGATGACAGCCGGACGCGGTTGACCGGAGACTGGACGTGGTTGACTGGCGATTGGACGTGGTTGGCCGACCGCCGGACGTGGTTGACGGAGTTCTCGGGCGACGGCAGGATGAGCGACTGCGTGGCCTACGCCGAACCTCCCGCGACCGTCCCCGGCACGGTCTCCCAGTGGAGGCAAAGGGACCAGCGTCTCAGGCCGTTGTCGCAGCCCGATCGCCTCGGGCGGGGTTGCCGGGGAGCGTCGCTCAGGGCGTGGAAGGCCGCGATCCGCGATGACAGCCCGTAGGAACTTCAAGCGCCAGGTACGTGAACGCGCCGCCAAGACCGGCGAGTCCTATACGTCCGCCCTCCGGCACTTCCGTCCGACTCCCTTAGGAGACGTCATGCCGGAAGCGGGACATGCCAGGAGCGTACGGCTCGCCGTAGCGCAGACAGTCGTTCGCGAAGACCCCAGGGACGTGGAACTGCTGCGTCGGAGTGGGAGCGAGGTCCGTGCCCTGATGCGCGAGGCCGGTGCGCGGGGAGCGAGGATCGCGCACTTCCCGGAAGGCGCGATCTGCTTTCCCGGCAAGTACGTCATGTCCGCCTCCGGCCCGGACGAGGCCGGCCCGGCGGACTGGGACCGCTGCCAATGGCCGGTGGTCCAAGCGGAGTTGGCCGCGATCGCCGGGCTCGCCCGCGAGTTGCGGCTGTGGACGGTGATCCCGTCGGTGCACCGCCTGACCGGACCGAACCGTCCGCACAACAGCCTCTACGTCATCTCCGCCCGCGGCGAGGTCGTCACGCGCTACGACGAGCGGCTGCTGTCGAGGACGAAGGTCTCCTACATGTACTCGCCGGGCGTCTCCCCGGTGACCTTCGAGGTCGACGGTGTGCGCTTCGGCTGCCTGCTCGGCATGGAGATCCACTATCCCGAACTCTTCGCGGAGTACGAGAAGTTGGACGTCGACTGCGTCCTGCTCGCCACCAGCGGTACGCCCGGCAACACCACCGCCGAGGCCCAGGTCCAGGGCCACGCGGCGTTCAACAGCTACTGGGTCGGGGCGGCGGGACCGGCACAGGACAGCGTCACCGCACCGACCGGAATCGTCGCCCCCAACGGCACGTGGCTCGCGCGATGCCCGGCGGACGGATCCCCGTCGGTCGCCGTAGCGGACCTCGACGACAGCTCCGAGACAGCCGTGACGGCGTTGTCCTACGCCCGCCCATGGCGCCGTGAGTCCCGCTCGGGCCTCTACACGGAGCATCAGGTGACGGACCCACGCAGCGAGGACAGGACGGCGGGCTTCTAGAACGGTTGCGACTCCGGCGGCGGTTCAACTCCCTCTCTATGAAAGGAAACACGGCGCGGATCCGCCGCCGTGGACCAACCTCTTCCGCCGCCGGGGTCTCTTCCTGGTCGATTGGATCCACGGTCGATTGGATCCACCTCCCCCACGCAAGGAACAGAGACCCCATGAAGACCCGTTCCACAACCCGCAACGCCCTGCGCTTCGTCGGCGTGACCGCCGCGGCACTGACCGCGGCCCTCGCGACCGCGCTCCCGGCCGACGCCGCCGGCGGCGTGGACAGGACGGACTGCGGGAACCGGACCGACATCCTGCGGCTGGAGACCAACACCGGCAACCTCTGCTTCGTCAACCGCGGCGATCAGGACGTGCAGATCTACGGCGTGACCGCCATCTGGCCGGGCGACTACACGGTGACCGTCGCCTACCAGGCGACCATCAACGGCGACGTGCGGTACCTGGACCGCGACCCCCGCGACGGCTGGGAGTCGCCGATGCACAAGGTCACGCACATCTGGATCAAGTAGGGCTCCGGCGCGGGCCCGGCAGCACCGGGGCCCGGAGGCATCGGCGGTGGGCGACACGCCTGTGATCGTCCACCGCCGAAGCCGGCAAGACCGCTGTCGGTGAGGACGGCGCGAACGTCATCCTGCTGAACGTCCCTCCAACCGTGACCAGTTATGGCGATCACTCCGCGAGTTCCATCCACAATCCGAGTTCGGGGGCTTCCGCCTTGTACGGGCGACTGCGGTCAGGACGAACCGCTTGATAGCGGGCTACCAGCCGCTCTGCTGTCTGCACGGTGGCAGCAGGTAGATCGCGTTCAATGGCCCGCACCCAGGCAAAGTCCGACTTGGGGTCGTGGAGTGAACTCAGAGGCAAGGGCGGAGACAGAGAGCGGCAGGCCTTCCAACAGATCAGCTCCGGCGCATACTCGATCAAGTGGCCGTAGCCCTGCCTGGACTTCCGTGGCATCGCTTGCAGTGTCGAATGAGCCGACCGCCATGCCTCAACGGCACGCATCACGCCCACCGGGGTCATCCGCCCATGGAAGAGACTCTGGTAGACGGGCGCATCACGGTCGTCCCAGAGCGCTTCCCGTCCTTGCGGCGTGGCAGCAAGGTGCGCCGCGACCGGGCGGGGATAGGGCGACAGACAGGCGAGGGCGGAGGTTACGTCCGCCATGGAAAAGCGCTGCCCATGAGGTCCTGTCGTCATGCCTCGACGAGGATCGAAGTCGCCCTTCTCCCAGTCTCCCCGCATCAGGTTGACGATGTTCGGGCAGCGGATCAGGCGGTCCTGCGCCGTGGAGGGGTTGAGATATCGGTCGGCGACGTCATAGACACGACGAGCGCGCTCCCTCTCGGGTCCACAGTAGATCTCGAGGCGGATGACGGAACCCTGCAGATGGTCGTATGTCAGTCGGCCCCTTGCGGCCGCGATGACCTTCAAACGCTGCATTCCGTCGATGCACTCGGGCCCGATGATGTGCAAGGAGTCACCGAACGGCCGAACACCCGGCTGTACCTCCACGGCATCAGCGCCCAGCACAACGTGGCCTGCGGCACCAAAGTCTCCGGGTCGAAACTCCAGCATCCGTGCCAGTTCCCTGTTGGCCTCGGTGTCTCCGAGGTCGCCGCGGCCGGCCCACAGTCGGCGTGCCGCATCAACCGGAGCCGCGACGTGGACGAGGTCGGCCGCAGTGACATCCACGGCCCAACCACGCGTGAGTTGTGCGACGCGCAGTGGCCGAAGACTGAGGACATGTTCGGTCGAGAGCGGGCGCTCGGCGGACGAGAAGATCGAGTTCACGCCTGTTCAACGCGACGGAGCTCACAGCGTGACGGTGCCACGCCCATGTGTCATCCCGAGTCCGACCCCGTGCCAGGGGGCGTAGCGCTGATGGGATCCCGCAGTCCCGGACTTGTGACTGCTCAGACGGTGTGCAGGCAGGTCAGCGTCGATTCGGCCCGCCGAACGCGGCAGCTTCCCCAGCTGGGAGTCCCGCATCCCCCTGCCCACATGGCTGACATCGAGCTCCCGCCGGGCGGGCCGCATTGCAACGTGGCGTGTACGAAGCTCGGTTGGGGTTGGTCGGGCATGTGCGTGCGAGGCGAATGAGGCCGCCTTCAGGCGATCGATGAGAGCGGGTTGGAACTGCCGGGGAGGCGGAGTACCGCGTTGTTGCCGGTGTCGGTGAGGAGTTCGGCCTCGATGTGTTTCATCGGGGCATCCAAGCTCACGGTGGAATCCGGCGCCGGGTCAGAGAGTTGCGAGCCAAGTCGCCGTGGCCTTCGGGTGGGTGAAGTGGAGCGTGTCGAGAGGGGTGAAGCGGGGGTTCTGGAGGCGGGTGGCGATTTCGGTGTGGCGGGTGGCGTGTTGGGACCAGGACCACCATGCCGGGTGGGTGCGGGTCAGCCAGTCCGACCAGGGTTCTCTGTTGCCGCCGAAGAGGGGCTCTCGGGTCACCGTGCGTTTGAGGGAGCGGCGGAGGATTCGGGGCATTGTGACGCGGCGGGGGTAGTCCAGCCAGATGACCGTGTCGGCTCGGGTCCAGAGGAGGTCTCGGACTTCCGGGTAGCCCAGAGAGTCGATGATCCAGCGTGGCTCTGCGGCAAGAGACGACACGTCCTCCGTGAAACGGTCGTTCACCGTCCATGACGGGCCCTTGAAGTACAGCGCGTCCATCTCGTGGTACGGCATCCCCAGACGGTCACTCACCGCCCGCGCGAGGGTGGATTTGCCTGCGCCCGTGACTCCTACCACCAAGATCCGGTCCACTGACGCACCCTACCGGGAGGCCCTCCCCTCCGGTGCCGCGCCATCGCGCCCGACCATGTGGGAGACGTACCTGCCGGACGTGCCGTACCGGAAGGTGTGCCGCTAGGCGGAGACGGGGGTGAGTTCGACCGGATACGCCTGCTCCACCCGGTCGCGCTTGGTGTACATGTCCCAGTACAGGTCGGCCAGTTCGGCCGGGTCGGCGACCGGGAAGGCCGTGGGGTCGAAGGGGGAGTCGGGGGAGGCCGTCGCCGCCTCCGCGCCCTCGCTGCCGGTGATCATCGCGGCGACGGTGAGCGTGCCCGCGTAGACGCCGGTGCCGGTGAGTTCGCCGCTCAGGGAGTAGAGGTAGTTGCGGGCGGCCGACATCACCGGGCCGACGCCGCTGAGGTGGGGCATCGGGTGCACCGCGGAGTAGCCGGTGGTCATCAGGAGGGCGCCGTCGCCGCGCTCGGTGAGTTCCGGCAGGACCGTGTGGAAGACCTCGACCGGGGTGAGCAGGAGCAGCCCGGACAGGCGGGTCAGGGTGGCCGCGTCCAGGTCGCGTGCCGGGACGAACGGCACGTCGCCGCCTATCGGGCCGTACTCGACGACGTCGATCCGGCCGAAGCGCTCGCGGACGGCCGCCACCAGCGCGGGCACGCCCGCCGGGTCGGAGAGGTCGGCGGGGAAGGCGGCGGCCTCGATGCCCTCGGCGGCGAGCCGCTCGACGAGCGCGTCCAGGCGCTCCTTGCGCCGCGCCACCAGGGCGACCCGGAAGCCCTCGCGGCCGAAGCGGCGGGCGACGGAGACGCCGAGGCCGGTACCGGCACCGAGGACGGCGATGACTTTGGACATGGGGGCTCCTGGGGAGGGGAGATTATGTTGACCAGCAGGTCAACTTCTCGGGCGACCGTAGCATATAACTTGACCCTCGGGTCGATTTAGCTCCGTCCGAGGGTGCGACCATGGAAGGCCGACCGAGGGATACCGAGGGACGAGACCGAGGGACGAGGAGGGTCGCCTGATGCGGGCCGACGCGCGACGCAACGCGGACAAGCTGCGGGAGGCCGCCGCCGAGCTCTTCCGCGAGCGCGGCCTCCAGGTCTCCCTGAAGGAGATCGCCCGGCGCGCGGGCGTGAGCCACGGCACGCTCTACAACCTCTTCGGCAGCCGCGAGGCGCTCATCGACGAGGTGGTCGCCGACCTGGCCCTCGGCCGGCTGGAGGAGGTCGCCCGGCGGGCGCTCGCCCACGACGACCCCTGGGGCGGCTTCGCCCTCTACGTCGAGCAGGTCTGCGAACTCCAGGCCGCCGACCCCGCGATCAGCGACGTCGTCACCGGCCGCTATCCCGACGCGGCACGCCTGATGGCCCTGTGCGACCACACCCGCGCCGTCGCCGAGCGGATCATCGAGCGCGCCCGGCAGGCCGGTGCCCTGCGTCCCGACTTCACCTCCGGGGACCTGCTGTTCGTCTTCGCCACCAACGCGTCGCTCTCCCGGGCCGCCAGGGACACCGCGCCCGACGTCTGGCGCCGGGGCATCGCCTTCCTCCTCGACGGCCTGCGCACGGAGGCGGCCCACCCACTCCCGGCCGCACCGCTCACGCCGGAGGAGCTGTACGGGGTGATGGGGCGGCTGGCCAGCGGAGCGTGAGGGCCCGTTTCCGAGACCGGCGTGGTGGGCCGGGGCTGGGTGGGCGTCTGTTTCCGAGGCGGCCATGGTGGCCGGGGTCGGGTGGGTGTCCGTTCCCGAGGCAGCCATGGTGGCCGGGGTCGGGTGAGCGTCCGTTCCCGAGGCAGCCATGGTGGCCGGGGCTGGGTGGGCGTCCGTTCCCGAGGCTGCCACGGTGGCCGGGGCCGGATGACCTTCCCGACGCGACGGGGGGCGTGGTGAGCGCCCGTTCCCGAGCCGGCCACGGCGTTCCCCCGCCCCGTTGCGCGAGCCCACCCCCCATGCTTGGCTCGCCCGATGAACTTTCTGCTGACGGCGGGTGGCCTGCGCAACGAGTCGTTGCGGGAGGCGCTGCGGGACATGCTGGGCAAGCCGTTCGGAGCGGCGAACGTCGTGTACGTTCCCACCGCGTCGGTCGCCGAGCCCGGCGACCACGGCTGGCTCCTTGCCGACATGAACCGGGTGCACGGCCTGGGCTGGCGGGAGTTCGACGTCCTGGAACTCAACGGTCTGCCAAGGCAGTTGGTCCTCGACCGGCTGCTCCACGCCGACGTGATCTACGTCAGCGGCGGCAACCACTACCACCTCGCGCGCAGCATCACGGGCAACGGGCTGGCCGACGGCATCCTGGAGGCGCTGGAGAGCCGGGTCTACGTGGGGCTCAGCGCCGGGTCGATGATCCTCGGCCGGCATCTCACTACCCACTCCGCCGACGTCATCGGCGACACCGCCGACCTCCACCTGCTCGGCGCGACGGCCGTGGAGCCGCCGTTCGGCCTCTTCGACTGGTACCTCAAGCCCCACCTGTACTCACCGGACTTCCCCGAGCGGGACGACGCCTGGGCCGACCGCATCGTCGCGCGGGCGGACTTCCCGATCTACTTCATCGACGACGACACGGCCGTCCGCGTCAGGGACGGCAAGGTGGACGTCGTCTCAGAAGGCCGGTGGCGGTTCCATCCCTGACGCGGTGGGCCGGCGTCACCGTTCCCCGAAGAACCCCACGTGTTCCGGTGCCGGGCGGAGCAGGCCGTCGCGGAGGGCGAGGGCCGTGGCCTCGGCGCGGGAGCCGGCGCCCGTCTTGCGCAGCAGGTGTTCGATGTGGCTGTGCACGGTCCGCGGGGAGAGGAACAGCGCCTGCGCGATGGCCTGGTTGGTCTGCCCCGTCGCCGCCCGGGTGAGCACCTCCAGCTCGCGCGGACTGAGTCCGTACGGCAGCTCGGTCGGCGTCTCGTGCACCAGCACCGCGTCCGCGGCGAGCCCGGGGCCCGGCCGGTGCCGGTGCAGGGCGAGCCGGTACCAGGTCCCCTCGACCGGCCACAGCAGCCGTAGCCGATGGCCCCCGGCGTCCGCGAAGGCCCGCAGCACGCCCCTGAACTCCCCGTCCCCCAGGGCCCGTACGCGCTCCCGGCCGGGCAGGTCGAGCACCCCGTCGGCGGTCACCAGGCTCGCCGCGCCCCGCTCCGGCAGGCCGGGTGTCTCGCCCGCGCGGCCCACCGGGTCGGCGAACGCGGCGAGCGCCGGGATGACGGAGGCGAGCAGCCGCCGCCTCTCGTGGTCGTAGGCGCCCGCGGTCTCGCTGCTCAGATGGACCAGCCCGACCAGCCGGTCGCGGTGGCGCAACGCCCCGGTGACCCCGTCGCGGAAGCCCGCCGGGCGGACCCGCTCGGCGTAGAACCAGCCCTGGCGGAAGCGGGGTCCGAGCTCCTCCGGGTCCTCGGTGTCCTCGGAGATCGACGGCGGCAGCTCCTGTCGTACGACATTGCGGTACCACGGTGTCGTGACGAACTCGCGGGCCAGGGCCTGGGAGGTGACGTCGGTGTAGCCGAGGCCCGCGACCTGGACGTGGACACCGGTCAGCGGGTCGATGGCGAGCAGGGTCGCGGCGTCGAGGGGGAGCGCGCGGGCGAGTTCGCGCAGCGCCTGGGCGCAGGCGGAGACGGTGTCGCGCTCGCGGGTGAGCATGCCGATGCGGGTGGCCGCGACGAGCTGGTGGTGGCTGAGCATACGAGCCTCCGGGGAGCGGCTCGGGAGCACGGGGTTCACATGTCGTTTGGGGCCTAATGATTTCCGCTCACGATAGAGGCGGCGGTCGTGCGGGGCAAGGGTTCGGGGAGCGCGGGGGTGCCCGGGCACGCGATCGGTATTTGTACGGATGGTGGTGCGGCGCGCCCGGGGCTTTTCTGTTCGGCACAGCTTCGGGCCGGCCTCGGCCCGGCAGGACGCCCGCCCCGGCGGGCCCGCGCCTCGGAGAGCCCCGCCATGACCTCACGCCGGTCCGTCGCCGTCCCCGCCAGCTCGCGGAGACGGTTCCTCGCCTACTCGGGTGCGGCCGTCGCCGCCACCGCGCTCACCGCCGCCGGATGCTCGGCACCGGCGAGCACCTCGGCCTCCGCCAAGTCCTCCGGTACGGGCTCGGCGGGCCCCCTGACGAGGATCGGCCTGGACTACCCCTTCACCCAACTCCCGCTCTACACCACGCTCGTCAAGCTCTCCACGGCCGCCGCGAAGAAGCACGGCATCTCGATGCTGACCACGAACGACGCCGCCAACGCCGACACCCAGGCGACCAACCTCACCACCTGGGTGGCGCGCAAGGTCCCCGCGATCGTGTCGTTCCCGATGGTCTTCGAGGCCACCGAGGCGATCGCCAAGTCGGCGCTGGACGCGGGCCTGATCTGGGTGACGTACGGCGGCACCCTGGAGCACCAGAGCGCCGACATCCAGTTCAGCTTCCGCGAGGGCGGCACGCTGCTCGGCGAGGCGGCCGCCAAGTGGGCCGGGGAGAAGCTCGGGGGCAAGGGCAAGGTCGCCTTCCTCACCGACAGCACCATCGAGCTGGGCCGCGAGCGGACCAAGGGCATGATCGACGCGTTCACGAAACTGGCGCCCGGGGTGGACGTGGTCGCCCGTGAGCAGGCCATCGACCCCGACACCGGGCTCGCGAAGACCAACGCGATCCTCGCCAAGCACCCCGACCTCAACCTGGTCCTCGGCGTCACCGACGCGGCCGCGTACGGCGGGTACAAGGCGCTCCAGCAGGCCGGCCGGAGCGCCGACGACGCGAAGACCTTCGTCGGCGGGCAGGACGGGTCCGCTCCCTCCCTCATCGCCATCAAGCAGGGCACCTTCTACCGGGCCTCCGCCGCGCTCGCGCCCGAGGACATCGCGCACGCGATCGTCGAGGTGCCGCGCGCGGTCGCGGCCGGGAAGGCGAAGCCGAGCGTCCAGGTGCCGATCGCCCTCGTCGGCCCGGACGACACCGCGAAGATCGACGCGCTGCTCGCCCAGAACGCCTGAGGCCGCCATGACACCGGTGAACCTGCGGATCCGCGGACTGAGCAAGTCCTTCGGCGGGGTGCGGGCCCTGGACGGCGTGGACCTGACCGTGCCGATGGGCCAGGTCCACGCCCTGCTCGGACACAACGGCGCGGGCAAGTCCACGCTCATCAAGTGCCTCGGCGGGGCGTTCGCGCCGGACGCGGGCACGATCGAGGTCGGCGGGGCGTCGTACACCCGGCTCAGTCCGCGCGCGGCCATCGACGCGGGCGTCGCGATCATCTTCCAGACGCTGAGCGTGGTCGACGCGCTGACCGTGACCGAGAACATCTTCCTCGGGCAGGAGTGGACGCGGTACGGCGTCGTCGACCGGCGGGCGCAGGAGAAGGTCGCGGCGGGTCTCCTTGAGCGGGTCGCCGCCGGGTGTTCGCCGCGTGACCGGGTGGGTGAACTGCCCATGGGACAGCGGCAGTTGGTGGAGATCGCCAAGGCGCTCAGCCGCAGCGCGTCCGTCCTCGTCCTGGACGAGCCGACGGCGGCCCTCTCCACGGCGGAGAGCGCCGCGCTGGCCACCCGCGTCGAGGACCTGCGCACCCAGGGCCTCGCGATCGTCTACGTCACCCATCTGCTGGCGGAGGTGGAACGCCTCGCGGACGCGGTGACGGTGCTGCGGGACGGGCGGGTGGTGCGTCGGGAGGTGGGGGCGGGGTGGACGCGGGGGGAGTTGGTGGAGGCGGTCGCGGGGCGGGTGGTGGCCGGTGCGGCTGCGGCTGCGCGGGCAGATGGTGTGGCTGTGGTGGGGCAAGGGGTCGGTGGTGCTGGGGGTGCGGCAGGGCGGGTTCGCGTATCGGGAGGTCCGGTCGAGGGGGCCGGTGTCTTGGGGCGGTCGGTCGAGAAGTACCGCGCTTTGGGGCCGTCGGTCGAGGAGTCCGGGGCCTCGGGAGGGCCGGTCGAGAAGTCCCGGGCCTCGCGACAGGTGGCCGAGCGGTCTTGCCCGGGCGTGGACCCGGCCCGGGCACCCCGGCTCTCCGTGGACGGCTTGACCGGCCCTGGCTTCGGGCCCGTCGGTCTCACCGTCCGGGCGGGGGAGCGGGTCGGGATGTTCGGGCTCATCGGGTCGGGGCGTACGCG
This sequence comes from Streptomyces sp. NPDC047072, assembly GCF_040643855.1. Lineage (NCBI taxonomy): Bacteria > Bacillati > Actinomycetota > Actinomycetes > Kitasatosporales > Streptomycetaceae > Streptomyces > Streptomyces sp. NPDC047072. The sequence goes on from NZ_JBEYVC010000010.1 coordinate 55,786, forward strand.
GATTCTGGAGAGTCTGTACGGGGTGCGGCGCGCCGAAGCCGGGACCGTGCGGGTCGGGGAGCGGACCGTCGCGCCCGTACGGCCCGCCGACGCGCTCGCCGCCGGGATCGCGCTCGTGCCGGCCGACCGGCGCCGGCAGGGGCTGTTCCCGGTGCTCGGGGCGCAGGACAACGTGCTGCTGCCGTCGGTGCGGCGGCTCGCGCGGGCGGGGGTGCGCGGGCTCGGCGCCGAGCGGCGGGTGTTCGGGGCGCTCGCCGACGCCGTAGGGCTGCGACCGGCCCTGCCGCGGCTGCCCGCCGCCGCGTTCTCCGGCGGCAACCAGCAGAAACTCGTCCTCGGCCGGTGGATCAACGACTCCCGGCGGGTGGACGTCCTGCTCCTGGACGAGCCCACGCAGGGCGTCGACGTCGGGGCGCGGGCGGAGATCTACGAGGTGGTCTCCGCGCTCGCCGCCGACCGCGGCACCGCCGTGCTGTTCGCCTCCAGCGACCCCGAGGAGATCGTCGCCCTGGCCGACCGCTGCCTGGTCGTCGCCGGGGGCCGGATCGTGGGGGAGCTGTCGGGGGAGCGGCTGACGGAAGAGGCCTTGCTGTCGGCGGTGCATGGGGCGGGTCCGGGCCGAGGGCCCGACGAGGACGGCGACGGCGGCGAGTCCGACGGGGCTGACGGGGCTGACGGGGCTGACCTGGCCGACCGGGCTGACAGAGCTGACCAGGCCGGCGACGGCCGCGAGTCCGACGGGGCTGACCACGCCGACGGGGCCGACGGCGGCGCGTCCGGCGAGGGCGCCGCTTCGGACGGCCGTATCGCCCCCGCCGCCACCCCGTCCGGGTGCACCAGTCCCGCCCCGCCCACCGACACGTCCTCGTCCATCGCCACGACACCGTTCCCCGACTCCGCCCCGTTCCCCGACTCCGCCCCGTCCCCCGAAGGAGCCGCATGACCACCGTCGATCCCGTTCTCGCCCGCCCCCGTCTCCTCGCCTCCGGTGGGCTCACCGCGGTGCGGCGGCAGCCGTTGATCCCCGTGCTCGCCGTCATGGTGCTCGTGTTCCAGGTGGCCACCGGCAGTTTTCTCCAGCCGGCGAATCTGCGGGGCATCGCCACCGACGCGGCCACCCTCGCCATCGTCGCCGTACCGTCCGCGCTGCTCGTCATCAGCGGGTATCTCGACCTGTCCGTCGGCTCCACGCTCGCGCTCGGCGGGCTGGTCGGCGGCTGGCTGGCCGGGCAGGGGCAGTCACCGGTCGTCGCGGTGGCCGGCGCGCTCGCCGCCGGTGCGGTCGTGGGCGCGGTGAACGGCGTCCTGTGCTGCTACTTCGGCCTCTCCGCGTTCATCGTCACCCTCGGCATGCTGACCGCCGTACGCGGACTGGCCCAGCAGCTGTTCCCGCTCCCGCTGAGCGGCTTCGGCACCGGGTTCGCCTGGCTCGGCGGCGCCCGGATCGCCGGGCTCGCCGCGCCGGTCGTCGTCGCCGCGCTCGTGCTCGTGGCGGGCGCGCTGTTCCTCGCGCTCACCCCGGCCGGGCGGCACGTCTTCGCGATCGGCGTCAACCGGGAGGCCGCGCACCTCTCCGGGATCGACGTGCGCCGTACGCCGTTCCTGCTGTTCGTGGTGACCGGTGTGGCCGCCGCGCTCGCCGGGGCGATCAAGGCGTCCGTGCTGGACAGCGTGGTCGCCGGGACCTCGGGCTCCGGGTTCGAACTGGCCGTGCTGACAGCCGTGTTGGTGGGCGGGGTCGCCCTCACCGGCGGCTCCGGCTCGATCCTCGGCGTCCTGCTCGGCGTGCTCTTCCTCGGCTGTCTCCAGAACGGCCTGACCCTCCTCGACGTGCCCACGTTCTGGCAGCAGATGGCCCAGGGCACGGCGCTGGTCGCGGGCGCGGCACTGGCGTACTTCGCGCCCCGCGCTGCTCGTTGACCCACCCACCTTCCGGAAAGGCCCCCATGACCACCCCCGCTCCGGCCCCCTCCCTCGTCCTCACCGGCGGCCAAGTCCTCACCGTCGACCGCGAGTTCACCGTCACCGAAGGTGTCGCCGTGCGCGGCCGGGACATCGTCGCCACCGGCACCGACGCCGAGATGCGCGCCCTGGCCGGCCCCGGCACCCGGGTCGTCGAACTCGCGGGGCGGACCGTGCTGCCCGGCATCAACGACTCCCATCTGCACGGCGCCGCCTACGGGATGACGAAACCGCCCTTCGCCCTCGACGTCGCTCACCCGGCCGTCGCCTCGATCGCCGACGTCGTCGCCGTGGTCCGGGAGGCGGTACGGGCCGCGCGTCCCGGCGAGTGGGTCGTCGGCCTCGGCTGGGACCCCGGTTACCTCGCCGAGTGCCTGGCCGACCCGCGCCGCTTCCCGCACCGCCGCGACCTGGACGCGGTCGCCCCCGACCACCCCGTCTGTCTGACCGACTTCTCCTCGCACATGGTGTGGGCCAACAGCGAGGCCCTGCGCCGCTGCGGCATCGACGCGGCCACCGCGTCCCCGGCGGGCGGGGTCGTCGACCGCGACGGCGACGGGGAGTTGACGGGCATCCTGCGCGAGGCGGCCCAGCGGCTCGTGCAGTCCGCACTGCCCACGCCGTCAATCGCCCAGCGCCGGGCGGCCATTGAGGGCGTGGTCCGGGAACTGCACGCCCGCGGCATCACCAGCTACACCGAGCCCGGCCTCGGCCCCGGCGGCACCGGCACCCTCCTCGGCGGCCTGAGCACCGACAACTGGACCGCGTACGCCGACCTCGTGGCCGTAGGCCAACTCCACGCCCGCGTCAGTGTGTTGCTGCTGCCCGCTCCCATGGGCGGCTCCGCCGAGGACGTGCGCAAGGGCCTGGAGGAGCTGCGCCGCCCGGTCTCCGCCGACCCGCGCCGGCTGAACGCGATCGGCGTCAAGATCTTTGCCGACGGGGTGCCGCCGAACCGTACGGCCTGGATGAACGAGCCATATCCCGGGGGCGGTCACGGCGCGTTGTGCGTGCACGGCGACTCCCCGGCGCTCCAGGTCGAGGAGTTGCGCGAGATGATCCGGATCGCGCACGAGGCGGGCTTCCAGCTCGGCGTGCACGTCACCGGCGACCGGGCCATCGACACCGTCGTCGACGCCTTCCTCGCCGCGGACACCGCCGCGCCGCGTCCCGACGCCCGCCACTACGTCATCCACGGCGACTTCATCGGCGCCGACAGCCTCGCCAAGCTCGCCGCGCACGGCTACGGCGTCAACATGAACCCCGCCATCAAGTGGACGATCTCCGACCTGATGGACGAGGTCGTCGGCCGTGAACGCTCCGCCTACCAGTGGCCCGTGCGGTCCGCGGTCGAGGCGGGCGTGCGGGTGTGCGCGAGTTCGGACGCGCCGATCACCGAGCCGGACTGGCGGCAGGGGGTCGCCGCGATGCTGCTGCGCGAGTCCAAGGCCAGCGGCCGCACCAGCGGGCCCGAGCAGCGGGTGACGCTCTCCCAGGCCCTGCGCGCCTACACCGCGACCCCCGCCTGGCAGGACTTCGCCGACGACTGGAAGGGCACCGTCGAGCCGGGCAGGACGGCCGACCTGTGCGTCCTGGACCGCCCGCTGCTGGGCATCGACCCGCACGAGATCCCGGACGTACGGGTGGACCTCACGGTCTTCGACGGCGCCGTGGTCCACGAGCGCTGAACTCCCCGGAAAGGAAACCGAGTTGGCCATCACAAGCCTCGGCACCCACCCCCGCATGCTCCTCGTCCTCAGCGAGAACTGGACCCTGACCGGCGGCCGCGCCGATCTCCCCATGGCCGTGCGCTGGGCCCGCGAGGCCGAGGACGCCGGCTTCGACGCGGTCATGGTCAGCGAGCACGTCGTCCTCGGCCCCGACGCGGCCGCCGCCGGGATCATGGGCAACCCGCGCGCCTACGCGCTCCCCGGCAACCAGGACCCGTACACCCCCTGGCCGCACTCCCTCCTCCTGCTCGCCGCGATCGCCTCGGTCACCACCCATCTGCGGCTGGCCGCCGCGGCCGTCCTCGCCCCGCTGCGCCATCCGCTGCTGCTGGCCCGTGAACTCGGCACCCTCGACCTCCTCGCGGAGGGCCGGCTGATCGTGCAGCCCACGGTCAGCTGGAGCCGGGACGAGTACGAGGCGCTGGGCGTGCCGTTCGGCCGCCGCGGACGGCTGCTCGACGAGCACCTGGAGGTCTGGGCGAAGGCGTGGGGGCCGTCACCGATCTCCCACGAGAGCGACAACTACCCTTTCCGGGACGTGTACTTCGAGCCGAAGGCGTACCGGCCCGAGGGCCCCCGCCTGTGGTTCGGCGGCCAGCAACTGCACGGTCCCGTCCTGCGCCGCCTGGTCGCGCACGGCCACGGCTTCCACCCCCTCGGCCGCCCCACCGCGGAGGACCTGCACGCCCTCAAGGAGGCGATGACGGCCGCCGACCGGGACGCCGCCGAGCTGGAGATGATCGGCGGTACCGACCCCGTCTTCCCCGACGACCGCTCCCCGGCCGACCTCGGCGCGGCCCTCGCCTCGGTCCCGGAACAGCTGGAGCAGGGCTTCACGACCTTCTGCATCAAGCCGAACCAGTTCATCGACGACCCGCGCGGGGTGGGGCCGTTCTGCCGCGAGGTGATCCGCCGGGTCGAGTCCCCAGGGGCTTATTGAGTCCTCAATTGTCACTGGCATGCCATACGCTGCGATCGCCGCCCGACGACCACCGGGCGCTTCATATGTGGGGGGTCACATCACTGTGCGCAGGCGCAGCATCTCTTCGGCGACCGCACTCGCCGTCGCTCTCAGTTCGGTCGCCCTGGTGGGCGGCGTCGCGGGTCAGGCCGTGGCCGACTCCGCCAAGGTCCTGCCGGTCAAGTCGGTCGGCGACATGGTCGTCGACGGCGTCCACCAGCGGGTCTACGTCTCCGACCCGACGAGCGGCCAGATCGTTGTCACGGACTACACGGGCGCCGTCAAGGCGACCCTGACAGGCATGCCCGGCGTGACCGGCCTGGTCCTGTCCGCCGACTCCGGGCAGTTGTACGCGGCCGTCAAGGGCGACGACCGGATCGTCGCCGTGGACACGCAGACGGCCGCACCGGTCCAGAGCTACCCGCTGGGCGAGGACGCCCCGATCGACCTGGAGGTCGTGGACGGGCGGATCTGGTTCTCGTCCGGGAACGGCCTCGGCTCGCTCGACGTCACCGGCGCCGAGCCGGTCGTCCACCACGCCGAGGGCGGCGACGCCAGTCTCTACGGCTCCTCGCTGCTCGCCGCCGACCCGGCCGTCCCGGGCGTCCTGGTGGCCGGCAACGCGGGCGACCTCGCCGTGTTCGACGTGACCGCGGACGGCGCCACCGTGCGCGCCAAGGGCCGTATGGACACCGGCGTGAAGCAGATCGACCTGACGCCCGACGGCAAGCAGGTCCTCACCTCGTGGGCCGACGGCGGCGGTTACGGCATCGGCGCCTACGCGGCCACCGACCTCGCCCAGCAGACGAGCTACCCGATCGACGCCTACCCGAACGCGGTACGCGTCGCGCCGGACGGGTCCGTCGCGGGCGGCAGCTTCTCCTGGTACGAGCCCGACGTGCACATCCACCGGCCCGGCGATCCGGTGCCGACGCGGGAGTACGACTTCCCCAACACCGGCAACAGCAGCGGCGCCGACACCCTCGTGGACGGGGCCCTCGCCTGGGCGCCGGACGCCAGCCGGGTCTTCGCGGTGTCGGTGAACACGTACGACACGTACACCCTGCGCGCTCTGACCGACCCGACCAAGGAGCTGCCGACCCTCAAGGTGTCGGCGCCCGCCAAGTCGGACCGCGCCAAGAAGCTCACCGTCACCGGGAAGCTGACCTCGAAGACGGCGCTGCCCGCGGGCACCGCGCTGACGGTGACCCGGACGGACCTCGAGTCGCCGAAGGGCAAGGCGCTGGCCGCGGTCAGGACCAAGGCGGACGGCACCTTCTCCTTCACCGACACCCCGCCCGCCGGCGGCAAGGTCACCTACAAGGTCTCCTTCGCGGGTGACGCCACGCACGCCGCCGGTTCCGGCTCGGACGCGGTGGAGGTCTCCCGCAAGGCGACCTCGCTCACCCTGAACAACAACGGCAAGCTGTACCCGTACGGCAAGGACGTCACATTCACCGCGCACCTCGGGTCGACGTACAAGAACCGCACGGTCGCGATCTACGTGGACCCCTTCGGCCCCGACAAGCCGAAGAAGCTGGTGAAGAAGGCCAAGGTCAACTCCAAGGGCAACCTGTCGGCGGTCGTCGACATGACCCGGGACACCCAGGTCACCGCGGTCTTCGACGGCGACGCCCGCAACGCGCCGAAGACCGTGAAGTCGACGGGCTTCGCCAAGGCGCGGATCTCCATGTCCGTCGCCAAGTACTACAAGACCGGCAAGATCGGGTCGACGAAGTACTACTACTTCCGCAAGAACACCGACCCGGTGTTCACCACGACCATGAACTACTACACCGGCCGCCAGCAGTACTTCGAGCTCCAGGTCTATTACCAGGGCCACTGGTACGACTCCGGCGCCGAGTACTTCGCGCTGGCCACCAACGGCCGGTCGGCCGTGACCCTGGAGGCGCCGGGCGAGTCCGGCATCCGCGCCCGGGTGCGCTCGTCGTACATCAACGGCGACTCCGGCGACACGGTCAACTCGACGACGCGCGGCGGCTGGAAGTACTTCCTGTTCACCAACTGACCCGCTGACAAAGGGCGCGAGGGACTTCGTACGGTCCCTCGCGCCCTCTTTTGTCCGGTCAGGCGCTGAACTCGTAGGCGCCGGAGCCGACTTGGTAGACCGCGCTGCCCTCCTCCTCGCGCAGGAACTTCGCGCCGCGCGGTGAGGTGACCGCCTTGCGGGAGGCGGTGGGTATCCATACCTCCGCGGTCGTGTTGGGCGGGATCGCGCAGGTCAGGGTGAAGCGGTCGCCGCGCAGCCGCCAGCGGGTGGCGACCGGGCCGTAGGGCGAGGTGAAGGTGGCGCGGGCCTGGGTGACCGCGCCGCCCGGGCGGGGCCGGACGACGATCTCACGGTAGCCGGGGCGGCCCGCCGCGATACCGGCGATGTTGGTGTACATCCACTCGCCCACCGAGCCGTAGGCGTAGTGGTTGAAGGAGTTCATGATCGTGTCCTGGAAGGTGCCGTCGGGCTTGATGGAGTCCCAGCGCTCCCACATCGTGGTGGCACCCCGGTCGATCTGATAGCCCCAACTGGGGTAGGAGCGCTGCTGGATGAGCCGGTAGGCGAGGTCGGTGTGGCCGGTCTCGGTGAGGACGGGCAGCAGGCGGGGCGTGCCGAGGAAGCCCGTCGACAGGTGGTCGTCCCGCGCCTCGATCAGCTCGACGAGCCGGTCGGCGGCGGGCTTGCGGGCCGTGTCCGGCAGCAGGTCCATCGAGAGCGCGAGGACGTAGGCGGTCTGGGTGTCGCCCTTCACCCGGCCGTCGGCGCCGACGTAGGCGTTCTGGAACGCCGTGCGGATCCGGGCGAAGAGGTCGCGCCAGGGGGCGGTGTCCTCGCCGAGCACCTCGGCCATCCGGGCCGCGAGGTCGGCGCTGTGCGCGAAGTAGGCGGTGGCGATGACGTCCTTGGGCGTCTCGTCGTTCACGTTCAGCCAGTCGCCGTACCCCTCGGCGGGGCGCAGCAGTCCGCTGCTGTGCTGCTCCAGGTACGACAGCCAGGACAGCACCGACTCCCAGGCGTCGGCGATCACCCGGCGGTCGCCGTAGGCCTGGTAGAGCGCCCAGGGGACGGTGACGCCCGCGTCGCCCCAGCCCGCGGTGCCGCTGCCGAGCGTGCCGACCACCGGCGCCACGTCGGTGAAGGCGCCCTCCGAGGTCCGCGAATCGCGCAGGTCCACCAGCCACTTGGACAGGAAGCGCGCCGACTCCATGGTGTAGGCGGCGGTGGGTGCGAAGACGTTGATGTCGCCGGTCCAGCCGAGGCGTTCGTCGCGCGCGGGCGTGTCGGTGGGGATGGACAGGAAGTTGCCGCGCTGGCCCCAAGTGATGTTGCTGTGCAGCTGGTTGAGCATCGGGACGTCGGTCTCGAAGTCGAGCGTGAAGGGGGCCGAGGTGTGCATGACCCGGCCCGTGACCGCCTCGGCGGTGGGCGTGCCGGGGAAGCCGGTCACCTCGACGTAGCGGAACCCGTGGAAGGTGAAGCGGGGCTGGTAGACCTCCTCCTTCCCGCCGCCCTTGAGGGTGTACGTGTCGGTCGCCTTCGCGCCGCGCAGGTTCGCGGTGTAGAAGGTGCCGTCGGGGTTGAGCACCTCGGCGTGCCGGAGCCGGACCGTGGTCCCCGCCTCGCCCTTCACCCGCAGCCGCACCGAGCCGACCATGTTCTGCCCGAGGTCGAACACGTAGGAGCCAGGGGCGGGTTGGGTGATCCTCACGGGCTTCAGCTCGCGCTCCACCCGCACCGGGCCGTCCACCTGCGCGACGATCAGCCCGGGGCCGACGTCTCCGGCACCCCGTACACCGAGCCAGCTTCCGTCGTCGAAGCCCGGCGAGGTCCATCCGGGGGCCTCCTTGCGGGCGTCGTACGTCTCGCCGCCCAGCAGGTCGGCGGCGACGATCGGTCCGGCGGCGGCCCGCCAGTCCGTGCCGGAGGTGATGCGCTCGGTGCTCCCGTCGGCGTACTCGACCTCCAACTGGGCGCGCAGAGCCGGGACTTCGCCGTACTGGCCGGGGCCGAACATGCCCACGTTGCCGGAGTACCAGCCGGGCGCGAGATACGCGCCGAGCGCGTTGGCGCCGGGCCGCAGCAACTCGGTGACGTCGTACGTCTGGTACTGGACCCGGGTGCGGTAGTCCGTCCAGCCGGGCGCGAGTTCGTCGCGGCCGACCCGCCTGCCGTTGAGGTGGGCCTCGTACAGGCCGAGCGCGGTGGCGTACAGGCGCGCCCGGGCCACCTTGCGGCGCGGCAGCCGGAACTCGTGCCGCAGCTGGGTCACGCCGTACGACACCGCGGTGACCCGGCCCCACGGACCCGCGCCCCACGCGGCCGCCACCTTGGCCGCCGGCCAGCCCGTGTCGTCGAACGCCAACTCCCGCCAGTCGGACGCGGGTTGCTGGTCGGTGCTCTTCCAGGAGCCGTCGGTGAACACCTTCTGCTCGCCGTCGGCGGTACGGACCACCAGGACGGCGACGAGCCCGGCCGGGCCCACCGTCGCGTTGGTCGCGGAGACGGCGATAACGTTGTCACCGGCGCGCACGCGGTCCAGTACATCCACGACGGCCGGGCGCCGCCAGTCCTCGTTGTCCGTGTCGAGGTCGGTGTGCGCCACCTCGACGCCGTTGACGGAGACCGCGTAGACGTTGTCCGCGGTGATGGCGAGCGTCGCCGCCGTGATCCCGGCCGGCAGTTGCGCGGTGTGGCGGAACCAGCGGGTCGCCGCCGGAACGCTGTTGGTGGGGTCGCCCTCGTTGAACCAGATCCACGAGGCGCCCTCGAAGGACGGGACGTCGGTGAGGCTCGCCGGTGCGGAGATCCAGTCGGCGCTCCACTGACCGGTGTCCATGAGCCCGGTCTCCCACCAGGAGGGCGCGCTCCACCCGGAGACCTGTCCGTCGCCGTCCCAGACCCGCACGGACCAGAAGTACCGGGTACGGGGGGCGAGTCGGGGCCCCGCGTACGCCACGAGCGAGGACTCGGCGGATCTGACCTTCCCGCTGTCCCAGACGTCCGGGCGGCTCAGACGGGAGGTGCTGGTGGCGACCCGGACCTGGTAGGCGGTCTGCCAGGCGCCGGGCTTGTCGGAGGTCAACGGCCAGCTGAGCCGGGGGTGTCGGGTGTCCAGGCCCAGGGGGTTGCGGACGTACTCGACGGTGGGTGTCGTGGCCCGGACCCGTCCGGCCGCCGACACGGGGGCGGCCGCCGCCGTTCCGTCGAACGCCGTCGCCGCGGCGACCGTGGCCGCGGCGCCCACAAGGATGTTCCTCCTGCTGATCATGACGACTCCTCACTTGCGCGGAAGGGAGATGAATCGATTCAAAGCCGAGAGGCGTGGGTAACGTATGGGCCGCTTGCGGTGAGGGTCAATCGTCGTGCAGGAGATTTCCTGTGAGGCGTGGGCGGTTGAACGGTTTCAATCGACGTTCAGCCGGTGGTGCGGAAGGTGCGGCGGTAGGTGTCCGGGGGCACGCCGACCGTGCGGTGGAAGTGGCGGCGCAGGGTCGTGGCCGTTCCCATGCCGGTGGCCGTCGCGATGGAGTCCACGCCGTCGTCGGTCCGCTCCAGCAACTCCTGGGCGCGGCGGATGCGTTGGGTCAGCAGCCACTGCAACGGGGTGGTGCCGGTCGCCGCGCGGAAGTGGCGGGTCAGATGGCGTGGGCTCATCCCGGCCCGGCGGGCCAGGTCCGTCACGGTCAGGGGCCGGTCGAGGCGCTCGACCGCCCAGGGCAGCAGCGCGGCCAGCGGGTGGTCGTCCCGCTCGGGCACGGGCGCGGCGACGAACTGCGCCTGGCCGCCCGCCCGGTGGGGCGGTACGACCAGCCGGCGGGCGACGGTGTTGGCGATCGCCGAGCCGTGGTCGAGCCGGACCAGGTGCAGGCAGAGGTCCATCGCGGCGGCCTTGCCGGCGGAGGTGAGCACGCTGCCGTTGTCGACGTAGAGCACGTCCGGGTCGACCTCCACCAGCGGGTGGCGGGCGGCCAGTTCGGCGGTGTGCGCCCAGTGCGTGGTGGCCCGGCGGCCGTCCAGCAGACCGGCGGCGGCCAGCACGAACGCGCCCGTGCACAGCGAGGCCACCCGGGCCCCGGCCGCGTGGGCGGCCCGTACCGCGTCCACGAGTGCGGCGGGCGGGTCCACGTCGACGTCCACCCAGCCGGGGACGATCACGGTGTCGGCCCGCGCGAGACCGTCGAGCCCCCGGTCGGGCTCCAGCCGGAACCGCCCCACCCGCACGGCGTCCGCGCCGCAGATCCCGACCTCGTACCAGGGCACGGTCACCCCGTCCGGGACGGAGCCGAACACCTCGTACGCCAGGGAGAGTTCGAAGTGGAGCATGCCCTCGGTGACGGCCAGCGCGACGGTGTGCATGTCCGTAACTGTACGGGGCGTGTCGTTCCGGACACTCACGACGGCGTGCCCGCCCGAGCCAGGATGTTTCCCATGAGACGCGAAGAGGGACGCACGGTGGCGGTGTTCGGGGCCTACGGGCACACCGGGCGGTTCGTGGTGGCGGAGCTGCGGGCCAGGGGGTTCGTGCCGGTGCTGTCCGGCCGGGACGCGGTGAAGCTGCGATCCCTGGCGCAGGACTTCCCCGGCGCCGAGGTGCGGCCGGCCTCCGTCGACGACCCCGGGTCGCTCGACCGCGCGCTGGCCGGCGCGGACGCGGTGATCAACTGCGCGGGCCCGTTCGCGGTGACGGCGGCTCCCGTGATCGAGGCGGCGCTGCGGGCCGGGATCCCGTACGTCGACGTGGCGGCGGAGATCGAGGCCAACGCCGACACGTTCACGCGCTTCGCCGACCGGGCGCGGGAGGCGGACGCGGTGATCCTCCCCGCGATGGCGTTCTACGGCGGCCTCGGCGACCTGCTGGCGACCGCCGCGCTGGGCGAGGGGACGGCGGCGGACGCGGTGGACATCGCGTACGGGCTGAGCGGCTGGCACCCCACCGAGGGGACCCGGATCGCGGGCGCGGTCTCGCGGCAGCGGCGGGGCGGGCGCCGGGTCCGCTACACCGGCGGGCGCCTGGCCTACGACGACTCGGAGCCGACGCGCTTGAAGTGGCGTTTCCCCGAGCCGCTGGGCGCCAGGGAGGTCGTCGCCGAGTTCACGATGGCCGACGTGGTCACGATCCCCAGTCACCTCGACGTCCCCGAGGTCCGCACCCACATGGCGGTCGAGGCGGCCACGGACCTCTCCGCCCCGGACACCCCGGCTCCGACCGCGACCGACGACCAGGGCCGCTCCGACCAGACGTTCCTCGTCGAGGCGGTCGTCCGCGCCGACGGGGTCGAGCACCGGGCGGTGGCCCGAGGCCGCGACATCTACGCGGTCACCGCCCCGCTCGCCGTCGAGGCGGTCCACCACATCCTGACGGGCCGCACGCGGACGACCGGGGTGACCTCGGCCGGAGCCCTCTTCGACGCCCCGGAGTTCCTGCGGGCGCTGGCTCCGCACATCGAGTTCGAGGTGCTGGGGGACCGGACGGTGTCCTGAGGGGCGTGGATGTCACGTCACTCGTGGGTCGGCCGGTGCGTGGTCCAGCACCCGCGGGTCCTGCTCGGGGACGCGCCACACGATGCGGACCTGTTCGTCGAGGGGGAGCGAGGGGCCGTAGACGACGATCCGCCGCACGAGGTAGTGGACGGCGAGCCGGAAGGCGTCGGGGTCGAGGTCGTCCATCGTCGCCACCGTGCCCCGGCCGAGGGCGCTCACCTGGCGGACGATGCGCGGCTCGCTTTCGAGGGGGCCGAGTTCGGCGAGGATCTCCGGTGGCGGGCCGTCGTCCTCGCGCAGGGCCCGGATCGAGCGTTCCAGCAGGTCAGGCTCGGTCTCGATCCTGTCGACGATCCGCGCGAGGACGTGGTCGTGGAGCACGTCCGCCTCGATGTCCGCGTGTTCCTCGGGGCTCTCGGAGCTCTCGCCCGTGCAGCTCGGGCACCCTTCGCAGGCGACCGGTGCGACGAGGTCCTCCTCGTACCCCTCGTCCGCCTGCCGGGTGGCGAGGAAGCACGAGCTCAGCCAGATGATCTCGGTACGGCTCAGGTCGAGGTCCTCCGCGGTCGGCAGATCGGTGTCTCCCCATGCGGCCGGGGAGCCGCCGTCCGGGTCCTGCGGCGGCGGGATCTCGGAAGCGCATCAGGGATTCCAGGGTGACGAGGTACGGATCCCAGTCGTGGGCACTGAGCAACAGCGTCGCCAGGCCGTCCCCCGGGCGCTTCCAGAAGATGAGGTCCTCGTCGTGGCCGTTGACGAAGTGGAAGACGTGGTCGTCGGGGGCGAAGTCGACGCCGGACATCTCGCCGAGGTGGGTGAGGACGGCCTGCCGGCCCCGGTAGCGTCCGACATAGCGGCGGGCCTGGGTGACGAAGGACGCCATGGTGGTGTCGTTCAGCACCGCGTTCGGGCTGACGCCGATGTGGCCGGGCGGACGGAACAGTCCGGACCGGCGCAACTGCTGGGTGGCGTTCGCCCAGTGAAGTGTCGCGATGTCCGGGTCGTGCACCACGCAGTAGACGGGGATGTTCCCGTCCGCCCACGTCTCGCCGTGATGGTCGACGGGGCACCGCGTAGCCGTTGCCCCGCCGCCGGCTGCTGCCGTCCTTGACCTGGATCTTGATCGTGTCGCTGGTGACCTCGCCGTCGTCGGTGAAGGGTGTCGTACGGCTCCTGAGGCGTCCGGCACGAAGCAGTCGGCTACGCCGAAGCCTTGCCCAATCGGCTCAGCGAGGCCCCTCCGGGGGCCCGTATGCGGAAACGCACAAGGAACGCAGCGGAAACGCACTGGAACCCGGAGCCGTTTCTTGCCATCTTTCCTGAGTCGGGAGCCCTCGCGGGGGGTGCTCCGTGTCAGGGAGAAGGCGGCCGGGGACTTGATACACATACCAGCGCGGTTCGTGCCGCATCCGCGGGCGAGACTCTGGGCCGTGGCGCTGCTCGCGCTCCTCGGACTGCTCGTCGCGCTGGAGTTCACCGCGCGCCACTACGGCATCCAGGGCCCCCTCACCGGCCAGCTGCACGACCTGGTGTTCCCGCCCCGGTCGGGCACCCAGACGTACGGCGGACTGGCGCTCACGATGGTGGTGCTCACCTGGCGGCAGCGCTTCACCGCGCTCGGTGCCGCGGTCGGCCTCGACCTCGCCTACGCCGCCCTGCGCTGGGCGGCCGGCATCCACCCCCACCACGGCCACTCCGCCTTCGGCAACGGCGCGCTGTGGGTGATGCTCGGCATCGCCGTCCTCGCCCTCACCCGCCGCACCGGCCCGGACCGCGTCCTGCTGCTCAAGGGCGCCGGCCTCGGCCTGCTGATGGTGGTCGCCCGCAAGATCGGCGACACCTGGCTGCTGATCACCGCGAAGAGCCGCCCCATGGTGCTCGACGAGTACGTCGCCGTCGCCGACCACGCGCTCGGCAACCCCTCCTGGGTGGTGGGCCGCCTCGTGGAGGCCACCGGCGCGGTCGGCTACAACACCCTCGACATCGTCTACGGCCAGCTCGCCGTCGCCGCGGTCTGCGTCGCGCTCTACCAGATGCGCAACGTCGTCACCGAGCGCCGCTTCCCCCGCCACCACCTGGTGCGCACCTTCCTCGCGATAGGCGCCGTCGGCCCCGCCGTCTACATGGTCTTCCCGGTGGTCGGACCGCTCTTCGCCTACGGCACCGGCACCGAGCACTGGGCCGGCATCGCCCTGTGGTCCCCGCACATGCCGCCCAGCGCGCCCTGGGCGGTGGCCGACCTATGGCCGCACACCACGGTGCCGCTCACCGCGCCGCACGCCGTGCCCTTCGACGGCATCACCCCGCGCAACTGCATGCCGAGCCTGCACACGGCATGGGCCACCACGATCTTCGTCCACTCCCGCAAGGGCCCCCGGGCCATGCGGTACGCGGGCACGTTCTGGCTGGTCGCCACGCTCACCGCGACCCTCGGCTTCGGCTACCACTACGGCGCCGACCTGCTGGCCGGCGTGGTCTTCGCCCTCACCGTAGAGGCGGCCCTGCGCACCTACGACCGCGCCTGGGACCGTCAGGGCCTCCGCCTGGTCGCCTACGGCACGACCGTCTTCACGGCGCTCCTCCTGTCGTACCGCTTCCTGCCAGTGGAACTGGCCGAGCACCGCTGGCTGACGGCCCCGCTCCTCCTCCTGGCGACGGCATCGGTGATCCTCGCCTACGTCCGCACGACCACGACCTGGGAACCATCCCCCGCCCCCGCCCGCCACCCGGAGCCCCAACCCGAATTGATCTGAGGGATTGGCCACTTTCTCCCGGCAACACGCCGCACATGGCGGCGGTTACCGGGAGAAAGTGGCCATCCCCACCCGACCAACCGACCTCAGCCCGGGATGTTCGGTTCGTACTCGTCTCGGCCCCATTCCGAGGAGCCGATCGGGTAGTTGTAGGCCGGGCGGCCTACGTTTCCGCTGGTGCGGAAAGGGGTGCCCTTGTTGTCGATGCGGACTGTGCCGTGCTGGTCGCCGCTGGACCAGTCGAGCTCCAGGTACCAGCTCACGTCGTGCGCCGAGGTGTCCGCGAAGACGTAGAAGACCTCGGGGTCGGACTCGCTGACCTTGTACGGGAAGTCGCGCCGGCCGCCCTTGGGGGAGAGCGAGGGCCGGCCGTCGTCCAGGTTCGTCCTGAACGACGCCGTCTCCACGCCGCCACCGCAGCCCACGCCCATCGCGAAGTCGTTCCAGGCGAGCGGCGCGTCCTTGCTCACCACCTGGACGTGCATCGCCTCCAGGACGACGGTCGCCTTCCCGGTGCCCTGCACGGTCAGCGCCAGCATCTGCTCCCCGGCGGCGACCCCGCCGAGCGCGGTCACCCAGCCGCGCGCGTCCTGCTCGCTCGGCGGCGGGGGCACCTGCTCGGGCTTGTCGTCGACCAGGTAGTGCTGGCTGCACGGGCCGTCCCACTTGTACGGGTTGACGGCGACGGTCGGCGCGGTGGCGCCGTCGCCGGACTCCGCGGCGGCTCCGGTGGCCGTGGGGCTCGGGCTCGTGTCGGGCGTGGCGGACGGCGAGGGCGAACCCTTCTTCGCGTCGGACGACGGGGAGGGGCCGGTGGTCGGGTCGGCCGACGCGGAGGAGGAGACGGTCGCGCCGAGGGACTCCTTCTTGTCGTCGTTCCCCTTGCCGGGGACGAGGTTCACCACGAGCGCGGCCGACACGAGCGCGGCGGCGACGGCTATCCCGGCGAGGACGACGGTACGGCGACGGTTCGCGGGGGTCTCCGGCCGCGTCCCCGACTCCACGTCCGCGGGGGACCACGGCTCGTCACCGGGACCGGGGACGGTGACCTTCTCCCAGGAGACGGTCTCGGGCTCGGCGGGGGGCGCGGGGCCGGCGGTTCCGGCGGTTCCGGTGGGCCCGGTCTCCGTCACCGGCCGCGCCTCAGATGGCGCCTCCGTCGGCGTCGGGCTCGTCTTCTGGCCGCGTCGGGCGTCCGCGAGGACCCACTGGCGGTGCAGCTCCACCAGCTCCGCGGGCGTCGCCTTGCACAGGCGCGCGAGCCGCTCCACGGGCGCGTAGTCCGTCGGTACGGCGTCCCCGTTGACGTACCGGTGCAGCGTCGACGCACTCATGTGCAGCCGCTTGCCGAGCACGCCGTAACTGAGTCCGGACCGCTCCTTCAACTGGCCGAGCAGGTCGGAGAACTCGTCCGCCACCGCCGTTCCTCCCTCTCCCACGTCCCGGACCGCCGTTCCAGGGGATGGGCGTTCCCCCAGGTCAGGGCCTTGCAAGCATTCCAGCGTCCCGGATGACACAACGGTCGTGGCGGGCGGGACGGATCAACCCACAACCTTGGGTCATCCAAGCACGCCGCCCCCGGCAAACGGAGGCGGCCCGTCCAACACCCGTGATTCTCAAGGGGGATCCCATGTCCGTTCGCACCCGCCGCACCCGTCGTACCCGCGTCCTCGCCGCCGCCGTGATCGCGGCCGCCGCGCTCTCGCTGACGGCGTGCAACAGCGGAGAGGGCGTCCACGACGAGGGGGCCTCCCAGGTGGTCGCGGCCACCGCCGCGCCCACGGCGGCGACGCCCCCGGCGAAGACGAAGGCGAAGGCGGACGAGGGCACCTCCACCGTTGGTGGACAGGACGGCACGGCGGGCCTGACGTCCACGGGCTCGAAGAAGGGCACGGGCGGCACGGGCGGTACGAGCGGCGGCGGTACGACCGGTTCCACGGGGTCGAGCGGTACGACCGGTTCGCAGGGTTCGTCGGCCAGGAACTCCTCCGCCAAGGGCGCCTCGGGCGCCGTGGACTCGGACGACTCGGAGTCGATCCTCAACCCCTGCACCACCGCGACCACCAAGGTGACCGCCACCCAGGTCGCCCGCCCCCTGAACCACATGCTCCTCACCGTCACCAACCGCGGCTCGAAGAACTGCGACCTCGTCTACTACCCGGCGGTCGACTTCGGCGACGCCCAGTCCGTCCCGCCGGTCATCGAGGACTCCCAGCCGCAGGCCGTGGTCACCCTGGCCCCCGGCGAGTCCGGCTACGCGGGCATCATCCTGTCCGCCGCCGACGGCAGCGGCTCGGACGGCCGTACGGCGAAGACGCTCGACGTCTGGTTCAACGACAACGCCGGCCACGCCACCCCGTCCCTGCCCGCGGACGGCGTCTACGTCGACTCCTCGCTCCAGGTGACCTACTGGCAGTACTCCATGGACGACGCCCTCGCCTGGTGACACCCCCCCCAGCACACACGAAGGGCCCGGGTCGTCAGACCCGGGCCCTTCTCCGAACCCGCCTCTTACTCGACCGGTGCGGCTGCCGCAGACGTCACGTCCGTGACCCTCCAGCGCTGGTTCGATCCCGAGTTGGCCAGCCAAGTGCCCACGCTCGCGCCGTCGTTCGTGGCCTGGCCGCCGACTTCCGCGAGGCGGCCGGTTGAGGCGTTGACGAGGGTCCAGGTGCCGTCGCCGGTCGAGGACATGATCCACTGGGCGGCGCTGTCGGGGGTTCCCTCCGCAGGCTCGGCGACCAGGGCGCCGTCCCGGACGGCCAGCCGCTTGCCCGAGGTCGCCTCACCGAGGACGTACCGCTTGCGGTTGTCCTTGCCGGTGATCTGCTCCACGCGCCACTGCCGGCCGGTCGGGTCCGTCGCGCCCGGGGTCCTGATGACCAGGCCCGTGCCGTTGTCGGCGATGGTGAGGTCCTTGCCGCTCTGGACGCCGGTCAGCAGGTAGCTGTGGCCCTTGCGGAGTTCGGCCGCGTCCTTCGCGACCCCAAAGACGCCCTTGACGAGGAAGGACGTCACCGACTGCGCGGGCACCGTCAGCGTGGCCGCCTTGCCGGTGACCCGGACCGGCTTCCCCTTCGCCAGCTTGCCGTCCGCGCTGGTCACCACCGGCGTGACGGTGGCGTGGGAGGAGATCCGGCCGAACTTGGAGAGGTCGAGCGTGACGTCCCGCGCCTCGGTGGTGCTGTTGACGTGGACGACGGTCGCCGCGTCGCCCTTCTTGGAGACGGCCGCCGTGCTGGAGGTGTTGTCCGTCTTGATCAGCCGGTCGCCGGGCTTGATGTAGTGCGTGAAGTTGCGGGCCGTGTCGAACTTCGTGTTCGTGTAGACCGGGCAGGTCTCCAGGGTGTCCTTGGAGGTGCAGCTGAACGAGAGCTGGATCTCGCCCCAGTTGCCGCCCTTCGCGGACTCGCCGCCCGGCTTCATGTTGTCGTAGTCCTCGACGGGCTGCCAGAACACCCAGGCGCGGGGCTCCAGTTCCCGCAGGTCGTCGACGATCCGCTGGGCGAGACCGAGGCCGGGCCGCATGTCGGTGAAGCTCTGCCCGTCGCCCCAGTCGCCCTCGACCTCGCTCATCCACAGCGGCTTGTCGGCGGCCTTGGCCAGGTCGCGGACGGTGGTGCGCTGGCTGGTGCCGTAGGTGTGGACGTTCATCTGGCCCACCAGGTCCCGCACTTCCTGCGGGTAGGAGTTCCAGTTGGTGGCGAAGGTGGAGGGGTTGGTCTCGTCCATCGCGGAGATCTCCGCGTCCGTCCTCGACGCGTCCAGGGTCGGCGCGAGGGCGCTGATCACCTTCTGCTGGAGCTCGGGGCCGATGTGGGCGCCCTCCTGGCGGCCGCCGACCGGCTGTCCGTCCGAACCCAGCTTGGTGCCCCAGTAGTTGGTGTTCGGCTCGTTGAACGGGTCGAGGGTGTCGACCTTGATGTGGTGCGCCTTCTCCAGCCGTTCGGTCGCCCCCACCAGGTACTTGGCGAAGTCGTCGACGGAGTCCGCCTTCAACTGGTCCTTGCCCGCGTCGAAGTTGCCGGAGACGTAGCCGCTCTCGGTCATGAACCACGGCGGGGAGTTGCTGAACGTCTCCCAGTGCGTGATGTCCTTCTTGATGCGGTCGACCCACCAACGCTGCGTCTTGTCGGCCTTGTTGTTCCAGTCCGCCGGGTCGTCGGCGTCCCACCAGTCGACGTCCTCGCGGGTGGTGCCGGCCGGCGCCTTCCACCAGCCCTCGACCGCGCCGCCCGCGCGCAGGTAGTCCTTGACGTCCGGGGCGTTGCCGCCGCCGATGTTGTAGCGGGCGATGTTCAGGTTGAGACCGTCGTCGCCGAAGAGCAGCTTGGCCAGGCGCTCGCGGATCGCGGGCGGGTAGTCGCCCGTCGCGTTGGCGAACCAGACCAGGCTGGTGCCCCAGCCCTCGAACTTCTCCTGCTGGTAGGAGGGGTCGGGGGTGACGGTGACCGCGGCCGTGGCGGTCACCTCCGCGTGGGCGGCCGGCAGCGAGGTGGCGGCCAGCACGGTGCCGGTCGCGAGGGCCGTGACGCCGAGGCCCAACAGCCTTCTTCTACGGGTGCGATCTGCCATGTCGACTACTCCAGCTCTGCGTTGTGCCGCGCATCCGACGGTAATGTTTACGTAAACATCTGGTTGCGTGATGTCTATCCTGTGCGAATCACGGCGGTCAAGGAGTCACAGGGAACCGAAAGTTGCGAGACCCCTAAGGGGAGTTCGGCGGGGTCAGTGGTCGACCGGCCGGCACGCCGTCCCCCTCACCCGCCGCCGCAGGGCGCGGGTTGTCCCCGGAGTTCCCCGGAATTGTCCTTGATCGGTAACGGATGGATCCCGCGGGCCCGTTCTCCCGTCCTGCCAGGTGGTCGAGAGCAACTGCGGGAGAGTGGAGCGGGCATGGCGCGGCAGGGCGACGAACGGGTCTGGTACGGCAAGGTGCTGGGGTCGGCGCTCGCGGTGACGCTGCTGGCGGCCGGGGTCTCGGTGTGGAGCGCGCAGGCCGGTGCCGTGAACAAGGGCGCGTCGCCGAAGCCGACCGCGTCGGCCACGCAGGGCAGCCCCCTCAAGCCGGTCGCGGTGTCCATCGCGCACGCCTCCGACAAGGGCGCGCGCGGCGTCAACATCACCATCGACGACGGCCCGGACCCGACCTGGACCCCCGAAGTCCTCGACGTGCTGCGGGAGTTCGGGGTGAAGGCAACGTTCTGCATGGTGGGCCCGCAGGCGCAGGCCCACCCGGACCTGGTGAAGAAGGTGGTCGCGGCCGGGCACCGGCTGTGCGACCACTCGGTGTCCCACGACACCACGATGAACAAGAAGTCCGAGGCCTACCAGTCCAAGGAGATACTCGACGCCGAGCGCATGATCACCGAGGCGTCCGGGGGCGTACGGCCGATGTACTACCGGGCCCCCGGCGGCGCGTTCACCCCGTACAGCCGCCGGCTCGCCGCCTCCCGGGGCATGCGTCCGCTGGGCTGGAACGTGGACTCCAAGGACTTCGAGCGGCCGGGCACGGACGCCATCGTCGCCACCGTGGAGGGGGAGCTGCCCAACGGCCCGACGATCCTCTTCCACGACGCGGGCGGCGACCGCTCCGAGACCGTCGAGGCCCTGCGCCTCGTCCTGCCCCGGCTCAAGGAGCAGGGTTACTCCTTCGGCTTCCCGGTGCGCTGAGGCCAGGTGCTCCCCGCGGCCCGGGGGCGTCTCACCGCGTCGCGCAGTACGTGCAACAGGCGGGTGCGGCGCGGGAGTTGGGTGCGGACCGTGCGTTCGATCGCGTCGGTGTCCGCCCAGGCCGCGTCGGCGGCCGCGGGGTCCGGGCCGTGGCCGCCGTAGCGGATCTCGTTGACCAGGGTGGCGAGGGCCGGCAGGCGCAGGCCCACCGTGCCGTCCAGACGGGACGTGCCGAAGGCCGCGATCTCCTGGGCGGTGTGCGCGCCCGTGTCGGGCAGGCCGAGCTGCGTGAGGCGTTCCACGATCTGCTGCCAGGCGCCGAGCACCCTGCGCCCCGCGTCCGGGTCGCCCCGCCGCCGCCCGCGTCTGCGGTACGGCAGCCACAGCGCGTACAGCACATAGGCCGTGACGAGCAGGAGCAGCGCGAGCGGCGCCGCCAGCCACAGGGGCAGTCCGGAGCCGGACGCCCGCCCGGAGGAGGGGGCCGCCGCCTGCGGAGCGCGCGGGGACGCCGACGGACGCGGTGACGCGGTCGCCCCGTCCGGCTTCCGCCGGTCCTCGGGCTCCTGGGCCGCCGCCGCGGCGGGACCGCCCTGCGTGCTCTCGCCCGGCGTCGGACGGAACGGCACCCAGCCGACCCCGGCGAACCGCACCTCCGGCCAGGCCAGCACGTCCCGCCCCCGCACCTGCCAGGCGCCGGAGCCGGTGCGGGTGCCGGGGCGGAAGCCCACGGCCACCCGGGTCGGCAGACCCAGCGAACGCGCCAGCACCGCGTACGCGGCGGCGAACTGCTCCGACGTACCGCGCCCGCCGTCCGTCAGGAAGAACTCCAGGCCGCGGTACGTGTGGCCGGGCAGCGCCCCCGGGTCGAAGCGGTATGTGCCGCGCAGCCAGTCGGCCAGCCGTGCGGCCCGCTGGTACGGGTGGGTGGCGCCCGCGGTGACCCGCTCGGCGATCTCCCGGAAGGACCGCACGGAGGCGATCGGCCGCCCCGCCGCGTCCACGTCCGGCAGGGCCGTGTCCGCCCGGTCGTCGGCGACGGCCGCGTACCGCAGCCGCTCGGCGTCGTACACCGGCAGCCGGGAGACCGCGGTGTAGGTGAACCCGGGCGGGACCGCCCGGCCCGTGGAGAGCGTCCCGCTGGCCGGGTCGACGGCCAGGGAGGTGCCCTCGGGCACGCTCACCGACGCGGGCCGGTCGGCGGCGGGGAGCCAGACACCGGGCAACGACTGCACGGTGACCCGCTGTTCGAGCTTTTTGGTACGGCCCGGATCGGCGCCCTTCTCCGCCGGCACCCGGCCCCCGGTGGGCGTCAGCCCGGCGCGGCTGGTCCAGGTCGTGCCGTCGTACCGGTCGAGGACCGCGAGCCGGTAGCCCGCGGGGGCCGCGCCCGAGGTCCGTACGGTGAAGACCTCCTCGTCGCCGTTGCGGGTCCAGGCCGCGACCTGGTCCAAGGGGCTGGCGGACTGCGGTCGTACGGTCGGTGTGGTGACCGTGGCGCGCAGGTCGGGAGGGGTGCCGAGGCCGGGGAGCCGGGGGCCGAGGAGCGCCGCGACCAGGCCGAGCGCGGCCACGGCCGGCAGCCGCGGGGCGAGGGCGCGCAGCGGGAGCCGGGTCCGGGAGCGCAGCAGGACCAGTACGGCGGCGGAGCCGGCCAGCGCGCCCGCCGCCGGGTACGAGGAGCCGGGGCCGTCCGCGCCGAGCACCAGCGAGAAGCCGAAGGCGAGGACCGGCGGGAGGGCGGGGAGCAGCGCGGCGCGGGTGCGCAGGGCGAGTTCGGCGGCGACGGCGGCGGCCGTCCACACCACGGCGTGCGGCAGCACCAGCAGCTCGGGCTCGCCGGGCGCGGGCAGGATCGTGGAGAGCAGCGCGTACGGGGCGTCCAGCAGCGCGGACCAGGCGGCACGCAGCGCGGGCCCGCCGGGCAGCCCGTCGCTCACCTCGTGGAAGAGCGTGGCACTGACGACGACGGCCCAGGCGACGAGGCTCAGCAGGACGGAGGGCCAGAGCGGCAGGGTGCCCTGAGGCTTGGCTGACCCGCCGCCCGCACCGCCCGCACCGCCCGCGCGGTCGGCGCGGCGGCCGAGCAGGCCCGACAGGACCGCCGACAGGGCGACGGGGACGCACACGGCCACCGCCAGCACCGGGAGCAGGTCCGCCGGGGGGAACACCCGGGCGAAGCCGTATCCCGCGGCCGCGCACAGGGCGGCGACCGGCACCAGCGACCACAGCCGCCGGGCCCGGTCCGGTCCGCCGACGTTCACCGCACCGCCTCCCGGCGCCATCCGACGGCCAGTTCGTCCAGCGACGCGACCCGCAGATGCGGTACGTCGGGACCCGGACCGGAGGCCCCGGCGCCCGCGCACAGCACCGTCACCCGGTCGTACCGCCGTCGCACCCGGTCGACCGCGCCCAGCCCCCCGGTGTCCTCGGTACCGGTGACCACGACCAGCGTCCCGCTCACGCGATGGCTCTCCAGTACGTCGAACGCGGCGGCCAGGGACGTGGTGTCCGAGCGGCGCACGAGCGCGAGTTCGTCGAGGAGCGCCTCGTCGTCCAGGTCCGTGCGCGGGCCCGTCGCGTCGACCAGGTGCACCGGGAAGTGGGACCGTGCCGCCGCGTGCGCGACGGAGGCCGCGCAGTCCACGGCCAGTTCGAAGTCGTCCTCCGAGCCGTAGGCGAGCGCCCGGGTGTCGAGGACGAGCGTGGTGTGCGGCAGCGAGACGTCGACCATCTGGCGGACCATCAGCGAGCCGGTGCGGGCCGTCGACCGCCAGTGCACCCGGCGCAGGTCGTCGCCGAGCACGTATCCGCGCAGCGCGTGGAAGGCCAGCGAGCCGTCGTCCGCGGTGTCGGAGACCGGCCCCTCCATGTGGTGCGCCCGCCCGGACGGCAGCACGGGCAGCGCGTGGACCCGGGGCCGGACGAGCAACGTGTCCTGACCGCCGTACGGCCGCATCCGGCGGGCGAGTCCGAGCGGGTCGGTGCGTTCCAGGCGCAGCGGGCCCACCGGGACGCGGCCGCGGCGGGCGGTGGGCAGCGCGTACCGCAGCTCGTGCGCGGCGCCCGGCGCCAGCGGCGGCACGTCGGCGGCGATGTCCCGGTCCCCGCACCGGTCGACGGCGCGCAGGCCCCGCCGGGTGCGGCCCCCGGTGTTGGTGAGGGTGACGACGCTCTCGGCGGGATCGCCCCGGCTCACCCGGTGCGGCGCGGTCCGCCGCTCTGTCTTCAGCGTGGGCGCGGGCAGCGACCACAGCAGCGCTACGGCGACGGCGAGCACGCCGGTCGTACCGAGCGCGGCGGCCTCGCCGTAGCCGAATCCGTAGCCGAGGGCGGTCAGCGCCGTGCCGCCGGCCAGCGTGCCCCACCCGGTGGCGGACAGCATCAGACGCGCGCCCCGCTCTCCAGCGGCACGGTGGTCAGTACCTCGTCGATCACGTCCGTCCCCGTCCGGCCGCTCAACTCGGCCTCCGGGGTGAGGATCAGCCGGTGCGCGAGCACGGGCTCGGCGAGCGCCTTCACGTCCTCGGGGAAGACGTACGGCCGGTCCTGCGAGGCCGCGCGCACCCGGGCCGCCCGCAGCAGGGCGACGGAGCCGCGCGGTGAGGCGCCGAGGCGGACGTCGGGGTGGGTGCGGGTCGCGGCCACCACCCGCACGAGGTAGTCGTGGAGCGCGTCGGCCACCTGTATCTCGCCGGCGGTCGCGATGAGTTCGGCGATCTCCCGCGCGGTGACGACGGGGGTCAGCGACTCGGGGCCGACGCCCGTCTCCTTGAGGACCGCGATCTCGGAGGCGTGGTCGGGGTAGCCGACGGTGATCCGCATCAGGAAGCGGTCCAACTGCGCCTCGGGGAGCGGATACGTGCCGCCCATGTCCACCGGGTTCTGGGTGGCGAGCACCATGAAGGGACGGGGGACCGGGTGCGTGGTGCCGTCCGCGGTGACCCGGCGCTCCTCCATCACCTCAAGGAGGGCGGACTGGGTCTTGGGGGAGGCGCGGTTGATCTCGTCGCCCAGCACGATGTTGGCGAAGACCGGGCCCGGCAGGAACTCGAACACGCCCGTGTTCTGGCGGTAGACGGTGGCGCCGGTGATGTCCGAGGGCAGCAGGTCGGGAGTGAACTGCACGCGCGCGTAGTCCGCGTCGACGGAGGCGGCGAGGCAGCGGGCGAGGGTGGTCTTTCCGGTGCCGGGCACGTCCTCGATGAGCAGATGCCCTTCGGAGAACAGGCAGGTGAGGGCGAGTTCGATGATGTCGCGTTTGCCTTTGACGACCTTTTCTATGGTGTCGGCGAGGGCGTGGAAGCGGGGGGCCAGGGGGGTGGTCATTCACATTCCCAGACGTCGGGGTTGAAGCGGGAGTCCACATAGAGGTCGGTGGTGTAGCCGGTGTAGGTTCCGGCGCGTTCCTGGTAGGTGAGGTAGGCCCAGACGTCGGTGACCGCGCCGGTGTGCGAGTCCGATTCCTGGCTCCCCTTCGTCCAGCAGTAGACGGTGACCTCGGGACTCGACAGGCCGGGGATGGAGCCTGTCCGCATGCCTTCATGGGTGGTGGGCTTCGTCCGGATCCCTATGGTGCCGGCGTCATTGTTGTTGTGGACGATGTGCATCTTCTGCGTGGGCGGCGTCAGATCGATCCATCCGGAGGTCGCGGAACCCGCTCCGGCCGCGTTGCTCGCCATCACCGCCATCCCCTGGACGGTGCCGTTGCGCAGACCCTCGTACGTGTGGCTGGTTTCGGCGGTCTTCGCCGTCCCCCCAGGCCCGTTGATCGTGTACGTCACCGTCCCGCCCGCCCCCTCCGGCGGTTCCCAGGACACCGTGCCGCCGTGGCCTCCCTGGGCCGGGGTGAAGGTGAGCTGTTCCGGTGCTCCCGGCGCGATGCACGGGCGGGCGAGTGCCGACGGCGCCGACTCCTTGGGCGGCTTGTTCTCGCCGTACTCCGCCACCACCGTGAAGCTGTACTGCTGTTCGCAGGAGCCGCCCGTCACCTCGAAGACGAAGGGGCCGTCGGGGTCGATCTCCTCGGGCGTGACCTTCTGGTCCGGCGCGGCTCCCTTGAGGACATAGCGCTGCGGGGTCGCGCCGAGTGCCTCCGCGAAGGTGAGGCGGATGCCGCCCGCGAGGGACTCGGCCTGCGGGGCGCCGGGGGCGCCGGGTTCGCGTTCCGGAGGGGTCGGTCCGGGTGTCGGGCCGGGCGGGCCCGCCGAAGTGCCGTCGGTGGGAGTGCCGTTGGCGGGGGCGGTCGTGGCCGTGGCCGTGACGGTCGCCCCGGGCTGGACCGGGGCGGCCGGGAAGCCCGTCGGCACGCTGTCCTCGACCGGCTTCGCGCCGGGCTCGCGCGCGGCGGGCGCGCCCGTCCGGTACTTGGCGATGTGCTTGACCGCGCCCTTGGCGTCGATCACCGCCGCGTCCGCGCCGTCCGGGTCGTTCGCCCACAACAGGCCGTCGCGGACGAAGAGTTCGAGCGCGCCGGCCCCGCCGGTGACCCGTACCGGTGCGGCGGACGCGGACAGGGAGGTGTCGTACACCAGCAGTCTGCCGCTCGACTCGTCCGGTACGTAGACCCGCTTGCCGAGCACCTGGGGCGCGCCCGGTTTCAGGCCCGTGACGGGGATCCGGGTGCGCAGGGTCTGCCGGCTGCGGACGTCCACCAGGACCAGGTCGCCGCTGCCGGCGGCCAGGACCGGGACGAGGGAGCCGTCGGTGCGGGCCGGGACCAGGACGTCGGCCGGGGTCGCCGCGGCGATCGCGTCGCCGAGGTCGAAGGTGCCCTGGACGCCGGCGGCCGCAAGTGCCTTGGCCACGGCGGCGGTTCGGTCCGTCACCACCGGCCGGTCGCCGGCCAGGGTGAGGGCGAGATCGTGGCCCGGATCGGCCACCTCGATCGCCGTACTCCGGTGTCCGGCGACGAACGGCACCACCGTGCCCCGGTCGGGCAGCGGCACCCACAGCGTTCCCTCGCCGTCCGCGACGGCGGTCCCGGGCCGGCCGCCCAGCTTCTCGGGCGGGCCCTCGGGAGTCGTCCGTGCCGGGTCGATCCGCTGGACGGTGCCCTTCGCCGGGTCGACGACATACGCGTACGCCCCGCCGGAGACCAACTGGAGCCCGGCCGCACCGTACTTCGTCGACCGGTCGGCGGTCAGCTGCGCCGCGTCGAGCCGTACGACCCGGCCGGTCCGTTCGTCCAGGAGCAGCGGGGCGGCGCCGTCCCGGGCGATCTCGACCGGGTGGCCGGTCGTCCCGGACGGCAGCGTGATCCTGCCGTCCACGTCGCCGGTCAGGCCGTGGGCGTGGACGACCTCGCCCTTCGCGCCGCTCGCCAGCCAG
This sequence comes from Streptomyces sp. NPDC047072, assembly GCF_040643855.1. Classification (NCBI taxonomy): domain Bacteria; kingdom Bacillati; phylum Actinomycetota; class Actinomycetes; order Kitasatosporales; family Streptomycetaceae; genus Streptomyces; species Streptomyces sp. NPDC047072. Next base: position 82,690 of record NZ_JBEYVC010000010.1, read on the forward strand.
GCGCCGATGTCGGCGAGCCGGGGCCGGGTGCCGGACGCGCCGGCGCCGACGGTGAGCGAGGTGGCGACGAGTGCGCCGACCGCGCAGACCGCGAGATACCCCGTGACGCGGTTGCCGGTCGGCCGCAGCCGGGCGCGGACGGACCTGGCCAGGGCCGCGCCACGGTGACGGACATCCGGCCTCTCGGACACCGCCGACATTCTGGCTCCCCGGTGAGACGCTCAACTCCTTGTGAGGCCAGGTTAGTTGAGTGGGGCGCGGCTGTGAGGGGCGAGTCAAGCCAGAGGCGGGCGGCCGGAATACCCCCGAGAACGACCCCGGCCGCCCGCGTCGGCGTTCCGCTCAGTAGGCGGTGGTGCCGCTGCCCGCCCGGTCGAACTGCAGGTAGAACTTGGTGCCGTCCTTGACGTCGGTGGCCGCGAGGCCCCACGTCCCGGCGGCGATCCAGCGCATCGAGTTGCAGTAGTTGTCGCCGCTCGTGGGCGCGAAGCAGGTCTGCACGTAGGTGCCGCTGCTCGGCTTCACGTTGATGTCGGCGCAGTTGGAGGTGGTGGTGGCGTAGGACGGGGCCTTGGGCCAGCTGTTGTAGGAGTCCGTGCTGTAGCTCTTGGCGCTGCCGTAACAGGACTCGGCCGCGGCGTTGGCGGTGGCGGTGGTGACGGCGGTGAGACCGCCCGCGGTCAGGACGACGGTGGCCAGCATGCCGGCGGCACGGGAGCGGATGAACATGTTTCCCCTTGTGGATCGTGTGGTCGGTGGTTCGTTGCGGCGCCGACGCTGGCAGGGTGCGCCGGCGCCTGGCAACGGATCGGCGTCCGGTGGGATGCTGGGACGCCGTAACGGGTGATGACCTTGTATTTCTGTAGGCCCGCTGGGACACCGCTGGGACACCGGTGGGACACGGCGACGGCGGAAGGCGGCCATGGGAGCGCAGCCCGTGGAGTTCGAGGCGTTCGCGGCCTGTCTGCGGGCGCTCAAGGAGAGGGCCGGTCTCAGCTACGGGGCGCTGGCCCGGCAGACCGCGATCAGCAGCTCCAGCCTGCACCGGTACTGCTCCGGCTCGTACGTCCCCCAGGACTACGGCCCGGCCCACCGCTTCGCGAAATCCTGCGGAGCCTCCCCGGAAGAACTCCGCCGATTACACCGCCTGTGGGCCCTGGCGGACGCGGCCCGAGAACCGGTGAGGGGAGGCCGGGGCGACGAGCGGGGGGTCGGCGGGGGCGCCGAGTCCGGCGTGGGCGGGGGTGTGGGCCCGGGCGGGGGCGGGGGTGTCGGCCAAGGTGTTGGCGGAAGCGTCAATCCGGGCGTGGGCGGGGGTGTCGGCCCGGGCGCTGGTGGAGGTGCCAATTCGGGCGTGGGCGGGGGTGTCGGCCCGGGCGCTGGTGGAGGTGCCAATTCGGGCGTGGGCGGAGGTGTCGGCCAAGGCGTTGGTGGAGGCGGCGACTCGGGTGCGGCCGGAGGTGTCGGCCAACGTGTTGGTGGAGGCGGCGACTCGGGTGTCGGGCTCGGTGTTGGTCCGGACGTCGGCTATGGCGTCGGTGGAGGCGTCGGCCCCGGCTTCGGCTACGGCGTCGGGCAGGGCGGGGGCCGAGGAGCGGGTGTGGCTTCGGAGGCTGATCCGGCTTCGGGTTCGGCTCCGACTGCTGCTGCTGCTGCCGCCGCTGCCTCCGCTTCCGCCTCCGCCACGGGACCGGTCCTAGGCCCGACGGCTTCGCCCGCCTCGCACTCGCCCTCGGTCGCGGGGCCGACGGCGTCGCCCGTTCCGGACTCCGGTCTGGCCCCGATATCCGAACCGGCCCCCGGTCTGGCTGCCGGTGCCATATCCGCCCCCGGCCCAGCCTCGGATCCGAGCGCGCCCGCATTCCCGCCCGTCCCCGGTTCGGCCTCGGATCCGAGCGCGCCCGCATTCCCGCCCGTCCCCGGTTCGGCCTCGGATCCGACCGCGCCCGCATCCCCGCCCGTCCTCGGCCTAGCCCCGAGCGCGGCTGTATCCCCGTCCGTCCTCGGCCCAGCCCCGGACCCGATTGCGGCCGTATTCCCGTCCGCCCCTGGCTCGGCCTCGGACCCGATTGCGGCCGTATCCCCGTCCGTCCTCGGCCAAGTCTCGGATCCGATCGCGGCCGTACCCTCGTCCGCCCCTGGCTCGGCCTCGGATCCGACTGCGGCCGTATCCCCGTCCGTCCCCGGCCCAGCCCCGAGCGCGGCCGTACCCCTGTCCGTCCTCGGCCAAGTCTCGGATCCGACCGCGGCCGTACCCTCGTCCGCCTCCGGCCAAGTCTCGGATCCGGCCGCGGCCGTCTCTCCCGCCGTCCCCGGCTCGGCCTTCGGCCCGGCCGCGGCCGTATCCCCCTCCGTCCCGGGCCCGGCCCCCGGTCCGACCGCGGCCGCCCCCTCCACCCCCGCCCCCGCCCCGGCCGCCCCGCCCCTCCGTCCCCCCTGGCACCGCAGGCGGTCCTCCGTTCTTGTTGTTGTTCTGCTTGTGTTGACCTTGGGGGCCTCCGCGTGGGGGATCACGGCTGGTGGCGGGTCCGCCGGAGGCGCCGCGCGGCCGTTGTTGGGTGGGGCGTGCAAGGGGACCGTCTCCATCGGGCAGCGCGGTTCCTGCGTACGGGAGGTGCAGCGGCTGTTGGCGAAGGCGGGGGCCAAGCTCGGCGTGGACGGCGAGTTCGGGCCGGAGACCCTGCGTCGGGTGACCGCCTTCCAGGTGCTGTCCCGCATCCCCGTCACCGGCACCGTCGGCGAGCAGACGAAGAAGGCCCTCTACGCACCGAAGATCCGTATGGACACCTGGTCGCAGGACCAGGTCCGCCGGCGCATCCGCGAGGTCTTCACCGAGACCCCCGACCTCGCCGTCGCGATCGCCGACTGCCAGTCCTTCCTCGACCCGCTGCACATCCTGCCCAACACCGACGGCACCCGGAACTGGGGCGTCTTCCAGATCTCCGACGCCACGCTGCGCAGCCTCGACGGCACCCCGCTGGACGCCCTGGACCCGGAGTGGAACATCCAGGCCGCGCACCGCCTGTGGAGCCGCGCGCAGAACTTCGACGACTGGCCGAACTGCGAGCGCGCGGCCGCACCGCGGACCACGGGACCGTCCCTCCTGCCCGCGCCGACGGACGGCACCCGCCCGGCCGCCCCCGACCCGAGCCCCACCCCCACCCCGTCCCCGGCCGCCGCCAACTGCCCCGCGCCGGGACAGCGGTTCAGCATGCCCGGCGAGGACCGGGTGTACCTGGTCGGCCCCGGCAGCCGGCTGTACTACGTCCCCGACCAGACCGTCTACTTCAACCTCTGGGCTGACTGGAACGGCGTCGCCGCGATCGACGGCGACATCTTCGGCAAGTGCGGCTGGACCGAGGCCCGTGAACTGGCCGACGCGCACCTGGCCAGAACGAGCGGCGACTCACCGACGTACATCTGGGACGCCTGGTACGGCTACCGCCGGATCCCGAGCAGGGCAGCGCTGAACACCTACGCCTTCGCCACGTCGAAGATCCAGACCCGCTCGTCCCTGACCCCGGTCGACAGCAAGCACCCCTGGGGGTGAGCCTCCGTCACCACACGGTCAGCAGCAGGTGGTTGAGGAGCAGCGCGAGCACCGCCTGGGCGGCGAGCCAGGCCCGGGCGCCGCCCAGGAGCGCGCACGCGGGCAGCAGCCACACCGCGAAGGGCAGCCAGATGCGTTCCGTCTCCGCCTTGCTCATACCGGACAGGTCGGCGACCAGCAACGCGAGAAGTGCGGCGGCCACAAGCACGCAGAGCCGCACCTCGGGGCCCGAACTCAGGCCCCGGAACACCCCGGCCCCGCCCCGCCGCAGCCGCCCACCAACCTCACGCGCCCCCGCGCCGACTCCACGCGGCCCCGCACCAGCCCCACGCGCCCCCACCCCGGCCCCCCACAACCCCCCTCCCACCCGCCGCACCCCCGCCACCGTCGCCAACCCCGTGATGCACACCGTGCACGCCAGGTTGGCCCAGACCCAGTAGCCGTAGGGGCGGGTGCCGCCCGCGCCCTGGTGGTAGCGGGTGACCAGGAGCCGGTACGCCTCCCACCAGTCGAACCCGGCGAGCGTGAACACCGCCGGGACCACGGCCAGGCCGGCGAGCAGCGGCACCAAGAGGACCGGCCGCTCCCGTACCCCGCGACGCCCGAGCAGCAGCACCGCCGCCGCGACGAGGGCGATGAGCGTCAGGCCGTAGGAGAGATAGCAGGTGAGGCCGGAGAGCAGGCCGGACGCCCCCGCCCACCACAGGGACCGTCCCGTGACCGCCAGTGCCAGCAGCGCCACCGCCCACGCCGCCACCGCCGCGAAGTACGCGTCCGCCGACGTGCCCATCCACACCGCGGCCGGGGCCAGGACGAGGAAGGGGGCCGCCCGGCGCGCGAGCCGCTCGTCGGCCAGCGCGCGGAGCGTGACCAGCACCGCCACACAGGCCGTCGCCCCGACGCAGATGCACCACACCCCGGCCCAGCCCCCGCCCCGCAGCCCGATCCGGTCGAGCAGGACGAAGGTGAGCGTGGCCGCGGGCGGATGCCCGGCGACATGGGGAGGCCAGTTGTCGGGGGAGCCGATCAGGATGTGCCCGGTGAACGTCCGCAGCGTGGCCGGGATGTCGTGGAAGCGGTCGATGACCTGGAGGTACTCATAGCGGGTGGTGAGCCGGCGGGCGACGCCCCGGTGCCAGCCGTCGACGAGGGCGAGGGAGAAGATCCACGCCGTGGCCGTGCCCCAGGCCAGGGGCAGCAGCGCCCGCCAGGGGAGGCGGGCGGCGAGGGCGGGGCCGTACGCCACGGTCGCGGCCGCCACCAGGACGGCGGCCGGGGTGCCGGGACCCACGTGCGGGTCCCAGGAGGCGAGCAGCGGGGGCCAGCCGGCGAGCACCTTGTCCTGGATCGGGCGGCCGACCAGTACGGCGGCGGTCACCAGGAGTACGGCGGCGCCGACGGCGTACAGATCACGGCGGAGGGAGCGGTTCACGCCGGGAACGCTAGGCCGACACGGCGGGCGCGGACCCTGATCAGGGCCGGACGTCAGCGTTTCGTCATGGGTCGCGCACCCTTTCTTGGGGCTTTCGCGGCCTACGTTCGGGCCATGAGCCGGTCTCCTTCCTCACCCGCCTTCTGGCGCAGCCCGCTGCGCGGCCCCTGGTTCACCTCCGTCCTCGGGCTCGTCCTGCTCGTCGGCATCACGGTCCTCTTCGTGACGGGCCTGGTCTCCTACGCCGCCTACAACCCGGATCTGTCGCCGGTGAACGACAAGACCCCCGACAAGGGGATCCTCGGCTTCTACCTCTTCGCCTGGCCGACCGACCCGCACTGGCTGTACCGGCTCACCCAGGGCGTCCATGTCACCCTCGGCATCACCCTGATCCCGGTCCTGCTCGCCAAGCTGTGGTCCGTGATCCCGAGGCTGTTCGCGCTGCCCCCGGCCCGCTCCCTCGCCCACGCCCTGGAACGCGTCTCGCTGCTGCTCCTGGTGGGCGGCGCGCTCTTCGAGTTCGTGACCGGGGTGCTCAACGTCCAGCTGGACTACGTCTTCCCGGGCTCCTTCTACCGGCTGCACTTCTACGGCGCGTGGGTGTTCTTCGCCGCGTTCGTCGTGCACGCGCTGCTGAAGACGCCCGCGGCCCTGCGCAACCTGCGGCAACTCAAAGACGGGGAAGGCGAGTTGACCGCCCCGCGCCCCGACCCGCCCACGGTCTCCCGGCGCGGCGCCCTGTGGTTCGTCGGCGGCGGCTCGCTGCTGCTCTTCGCTACGACGGCCGGGCGGAGCTTCGACGGACCGCTGAGGCGTACGGCCCTGCTCGCCCCGCACGGCGGCGCCGAGCCCGGCACCGGCCCGAACGGTTTCCAGATCAACAAGACCGCCGCGTACGCCGGGATCGATCCGGCCGAGACGGGCGAGGAGGCGTGGCGGCTCGTGGTGACGGGACGGACGGGGACGGTCCGGCTGAGCCGCGCCGACCTGCTCCAACTCCCGCTCCACAGCTCGGCGTTGCCCATCGCCTGCGTAGAGGGGTGGTCGACCTCCGACCAGTGGTGGCGAGGGGTACGACTGCGGGACCTCGCCGCGCTCGTCGGGTACGGGCAGCACGACGACCTGCCGGACGTCTTCGTCGAGTCCCTCCAACGGCACGGGTCGTTCCGCAAGGCCGCCCTGCGCGCCAACCAGGTCGCCGACCCGCGCTCCCTGCTCGCCCTGTACGTCAACGGCGAGGAACTGTCCCCCGATCACGGCCACCCGGCCCGGATCATCGTCCCCGCCGCGCCCGGAGTGCTCAACACCAAGTGGGTGGCCCGACTGACCTTCGGAGACCTGTGATGCGGATGCGTGTCGGCAGCCCCCTTCAACTCCTGTTGCTCGTCTGCTCGTTCACCCTCGCCGCCTACGCGGGTCTACGGCTGCTCTCCCGCGACTGGTTCGGTGTCGCGCTGTGGTTCGTGGGCGCGGCCCTGCTGCACGACCTCGTGCTGCTGCCGGTGTACGCGGCGGCGGACCGGGCGCTCGTACGGGGGCTCGGGGCGCGTCGGGAGTGGGCGCCGTACGTGCGGGTGCCGACGGCGCTCTCCGGGCTGCTGCTTCTCGTGTGGTTCCCGCTGATCAGCGGGGCGGTGGACCGGCGTTACCGGTCCGCGGCGGGGCTGTCGGCGGACGGGTTCGCGGCTCGCTGGCTGCTGATCACGGCCCTGTTGTTCGGGGGCTCGGCACTGGTGCTGGTGCTGCGGGTGCGGTGGCTGCGGTTGCGCAGGGCGACGAAGCGGCGGCCTCCGGCGGTCCACTGAGTTTCCGTCTCCCATCCCTGGGCGTACCGGAGCAGGGCCTCCGTGCCGAGGCGCGCCCAGGGGAAGGGGGTGCCGGTGGCCGTGTGGGCGTCGGCGAGGTGGACGTGGACGCGTTCGTCGATGTCCACGGGGGCGGTCTCGGCGAGCAACAGGCCGCCGGGGTGGAGGAGTTCGGCCGTTCTGTGGAGCAGGGCGCTCGGGTCGCCGCCGATGCCCACGTTGCCGTCCATCAGGAGGACCGTGTCCCAGCGGCCCTCGCCGGGGAGGTTGTCGAAGACGGAGCGGTGGAGGGCGATCGCGCCGAGTTGGGTGGTGCGGGTGACGGCGGTTTCGTTGATGTCGATGCCGAGGGTCTGGTGGCCGCGGGTGGAGAGTTCCGCGGTGAGTCTTCCCGGGCCGCAGCCGATGTCCAGGACCGTGCCCTCGCAGTGGTCCAGTACTGCTTGGTCCACCTCGTCCGGCTTGGCGCACCAGCGTTCCACCTCCAGGGGGAGGAGCCAGCCGTCTGTTCGGCGGAGGTAGAGGGGGCCTCTTCCGGTGCGGAGGGCTGTGGTGTAGGGGTCGGCGGTTGTCATGTGGCTGCGGCCCGGTGGGGGCTGGTCGCGCAGTTCCCCGCGCCCCTAAAAGATGCCAACCTCGTCGCGAAGTGACCTTGCGGTACGAAGCGTGCCACTGCCTCCGCGTCCGCTGCCGTGTCCACGTCCCGGAGGTGCGGTAGGTCTCGTACTCGTAGGCCCGCTGCGACCAGTCGTTGGCGCTGTACCGCTCCCGTCACCGGTGTCGACATCGGTACGCCCCTCAGCAGAGTCGGGTCCGGGGTTGCCAGGCCCAACGCCCAGAAGCCGCCGTCCTCCGCCGGGCCGAAGTACGCGTCGGTGGCTGTGAAGTCTGTTGTCAGGAGCGCCGGTGTCACTTGGGGGGTGTCCATGCCGATCAGCAGGGTCGGGCCGGTGCACCCCGCGAAGGCGTGCGCCAGGCGCTCGTCCAGGCCGCCTCCGCACTGGCGTACGACCTCGAAGCCGGGCGGCAGCCAGGGGCCCGGCTCGCCTTCCAGGACCAGGACCCGGCGGGTGGCCGGGGTCGCGGCGACCGTCTCCAGGGTGTCCCTGAGGGACGCCTCCGCCAGGGACGCGGCCTCCTCGGGGGTGAACGGCGGGGTGAGGCGGGTCTTGACCCGGCCCGGGCGGGGTTCCTTGGCGATCACCAGGAGCGTGGTCATCGGGTGGCCGTCCCTTCCGCCAGAACGCGGCTCATGTCGCGGACCGCCTGCCAGGTGCCGCGCCAGGTGCCCGTCACCTTCGAGGCCCCGGTGCGGGGCAGGTACGGCACGTCGTGCTCGGCGATCCGCCAGCCGGCGTCGGCCGCGCGGACGACCATCTGGAGCGGGTAGCCGCTGCGCCGGTCGGTGAGGCCGAGGGCGAGCAGCCGCTCGCGGCGGGCGGCGCGCAGCGGGCCGAGGTCGTGCAGGCGCAGGCCGGTGCGGCGGCGCAGCATCCGGGCGAGGGCGAGGTTGCCGGCGCGGGCGTGCGCGGGCCAGGTGCCACGGCCTTGCGGGCGCCGGCGGCCGAGTACCAGGTCGGCTTCGCCGTCGTGGATCTCGCGGACGAAGGGGACCAGGAGCGCCGGGTCCAGGGAGGCGTCGCAGTCGCAGAAGCACACGACCTCGGCGGTGGCCGCCGTCAGCCCGGCGTGGCAGGCGGCGCCGAAGCCCCGGCGCGGTTCGTGCACGACCGTCGCGCCGAGCGCGCGGGCGACCTGGTCGGAGCCGTCGGTGGAGCCGTTGTCGACGACGAGGGCGCGCCAGCCCGGCGGGATCCGGCTCAGGACCCAGGGCAGGGCCTCGGCCTCGTCCAGACAGGGCAGCACCACGTCGACGTCGGAAGGTGTCGTCGTCACGGTTTCACCCTACGAACGCGAATCGGGCATAGCGGACTTCCGTTCCTTACGAAACGCGGACGTCAGGGGCGGGGGAGGGGTCCGGGCAGGGCGGCGGAGGGTCTCCGGTGCCAGGCTGGAGACATGCAGCAGCCGAACGCCGAAGGCGGCCCCTCCCGGATCCCGGACACCGAGGGTGGTCCCTCCCGGATGCCGAGCACCGAAGGCGGCCCCTCCCGGATCCCGGACGCCGAGAGTGGTCCCTCCCGGATGCCGAGCACCGAAGGCGGTTCCCCCCGGATCCTGGTCGTCGACGACGATCCGACCGTCGCCGAGGTCGTCGCCGGGTACCTGGACCGCGCGGGGTACGTCGTCGACCGCGCCGACGACGGTCCGACCGCCCTCACCCGGGCCGCCGCCCACTGGCCGGACCTGGTCGTCCTCGACCTGATGCTGCCCGGCATGGACGGCCTGGAGGTGTGCCGCCGGATGCGCGGGCACGGGCCGGTCCCGGTGATCATGCTCACCGCCCGCGGCGACGAGGACGACCGCATCCTGGGCCTGGAGGTCGGCGCCGACGACTACGTCACCAAGCCGTTCAGCCCGCGCGAGCTGGTGCTGCGCGTGGAGTCGGTGCTGCGCCGCAGCAGGCCCGCCACCGGCGGGGAGCGGCTGGGCGCGGCCGGTCTGACGGTCGACCCGGCGGCCCGCCGGGCCACCAAGGACGGCACCGAACTCGCCCTCACCCTCCGGGAGTTCGACCTGCTCTCGTTCTTCCTGCGGCACCCTGGGCGGGCGTTCGGGCGCGAGGACCTCATGCGCGAGGTGTGGGGCTGGGACTTCGGCGACCTGTCCACCGTCACGGTCCACATCCGCCGGCTGCGCGGCAAGGTCGAGGACGACCCGGCCCGGCCCCGGCTCATCCAGACCGTGTGGGGCGTGGGCTACCGCTTCGAACCGGGAGGTGAGTGAGCCGTGGGGGACACCTTCCTCATCGCGGTCTACGCCTTCGTCGGCGCCGCCGCCAGCGGGCTGGCCGGGGCCGCCGTACTGCGCGTGATCCGCCGCCGCTCGCTGACCGCGTCCCTCGCGGTGGTCGCGGCGGTCGGGGTCGTCGCGATGCTCGCGGGCACGCTCGCCGTGGCGTGGGCGATGTTCCTGTCCCCGCACGATCTGACCGTCGTCACCACGGTCGTCGCCATGGCGGCCGTGGTCTCGCTGGCCACCGCGCTGCTGCTGGGCCGCTGGGTGGTCGCCCGCAGCCGTGAACTCGCCCGCGCGGCCCGCTCGTTCGGCGACGGCGGAAGCTTCTCCGCGCCCGAGGAACCGGCGACCGCCGAACTGGAGTCCCTGAGCCGCGAGTTGGCCGCCACCAGCGCCAGGCTCGCCGAATCCCGGGAGCGGGAGCGGGCGTTGGAGACGTCCCGGCGCGAGCTGGTCGCCTGGATCTCGCACGACCTGCGGACCCCGCTCGCCGGGCTGCGCGCCATGTCGGAGGCGCTGGAGGACGGGGTCGCCGCCGACCCCGCCCGCTATCTGCGCCAGATCCGCACCGAGGTCGATCGGCTGAACGGCATGGTCGGCGACCTCTTCGAACTCTCCCGCATCCACGCGGGCACGTTGCCGCTCAGCCTGAGCCGGATCTCCCTCTACGACCTCGTGGGCGACGCGCTCGCGGGCGCCGACCCGCTGGCCCGCGAGTACGGGGTGCGGCTGGTCGGCGACCGGGTCGAGGCGCTGCCGGTCGAGGTCGACGGCAAGGAGATGAGCCGGGTGCTGGGCAACCTGCTGGTCAACGCGATCCGGCGGACCCCGGCGGACGGCACGGTCGCGATCGCCGCCGAGCGCGGCCCCGACGGCGCGGTGGTCCTGTCGGTGACGGACGCCTGCGGCGGCATCCCCGAGGACGACCTCCCCCGCGTCTTCGACACCGGCTGGCGCGGCACCCACGCCCGAACTCCCCCCGCGGGAGCGGGACTCGGCCTCGCGATCGTCCGGGGCATCGTCGAGGCCCACCAGGGCCGGGCGACCGTACGCAACATCCCGGGCGGCTGCCGGTTCGAGGTGGTGCTGCCCGCGGCCGCTTCATGAAAGCGGGCAGCACCACCGGCTCTAGGCCCCCCTCATCCCCGCCGTCGCGAACTCCCGCATCCCGTCCGCGAATCCCACCTCCGGCTTCCAGCCCAACTCGGCCCGCAGCCGCGACGAGTCCGCCGTGATGTGGCGTACGTCGCCCAGGCGGTACTCGCCCGTGACGACCGGCGCGGGGCCGCCGCAGGCCGCTGCCAGCGCCACGGCCATCTCGCCCACCGTGTGCGGATCCCCGCTCCCCGTGTTGTACACGGCGAGCACACCCGGGTCCGGCGAAGCCTCCAGCGCAGCCACATTCGCCCCCGCCACATCCCGTACATGCACGAAGTCCCGCCGCTGCCCCCCGTCCTCGAACACCCGAGGCGCCTCGCCGCGCGCCAGCGCGGACCGGAAGAACGAGGCGACCCCGGCGTACGGCGTGTCGCGCGGCATCCGCGGCCCGTACACGTTGTGGTAGCGCAGCGACACCGCCGAACCCCCGGTGCAGCGGGCCCAGGACGCGGCCAGGTGCTCCTGCGCGAGCTTGGTCGTCGCGTACACGTTGCGCGGGTCGACCGGGGCGTCCTCCCCGACGAGCCCGGGCGCCAGCTCCGCCCCGCACACCGGGCACGGCGGCTCGAACCGGCCCGCGTCGAGATCGGCGACGGCACGGGGGCCGGGCCGTACGACTCCGTGGCGCGGGCACTCGTAGCGCCCCTCGCCGTACACGACCATCGACCCGGCCAGCACCAGACGCCGTACACCCGACTCCGCCATCGCGGCGAGCAGGACGGCGGTGCCGACGTCGTTGTGGGAGGCGTACTCCGCCGCGTCGGCGACCCCGTTGCCGAGCCCGACCTTGGCGGCCTGATGGCACACCGCGTCCACCCCGGCGAGCGCGCGACCGACCGCCTCCGGATCCCGTACGTCCGCGCCGGGATCCTCCCGCAGGTCGAACCCGACCGGCTCGTGCCCGCGCGCTGCCAGCGCCTCGACGACATGGGACCCGATGAACCCGGCACCGCCGGTGACCAGTACTCGCATACGGCCACGCTAGGTTCGCGGAGCCCTCGTGGCTCGTGCCCGCGCCCCCACGTCATGACTCCGTAAGACGCGCGGGCCGGGTGATCGACAGCCAGTGCTAGCCTCGTGCAGCTGTGCATGGGGGGACGGCCGGGGGGCCGGCTGCATTCCACGGTTCTTGAGACGCGCGCGCCTCTCGTCCTGCCCTGCCCCGCCTCCGTTCCGACCAGAGGCCCAGGAGCCGACGTTGGCCAGACGTACCGCCGCCCGTGGGGTCACCGCCGCAGTGGCGGTCCTCGCCGTGACCGCAGGGTTCGGCCCGCTCGCCGTCCCCGCCGCCGCCTCCGGTACGGCCCTTGCCGCGGAGAAGGTCTTCCAGTCCGACCGGTACGTCCCGCGCGCCGACCGGATCCGCAGCGCGGGCCCGAGCGGCTATCTGCACGCCCAGGAAGGCCGTTCCGGCTACCTGTGGACGTCGTACGCCAGCGGCGAGACGACCGAACTGGGCGACCTGCCCTCCCTGGAGATGCCCGCCTACCTGGGCTCGTCGTCCGACGTCGTCGCCGAGGTCGTCTCGCCCACCGAGAAGGTCGTCCTCCGGGACATGGCCGCCGGCACCAGCACCGAGGTCGCCCTCACCCACGGCACCTACTGGGCCACCTTCGGCACCCATGTGCTCACCCAGGCCCGGGACGCCGACGGCGACCGCGTGCTCTGGCTCTACGGCGACGGTGCACCCGCCGAAGGCACCACGGTCGACGGCTGGCCGACCGGGATCACCTCCAACTTCACCGTCCTGGGCGGCGACAGCACCACCGCCGTCCTCGCCTACGCGCAGCCGAACGGCATGCACCACCTGCTGTTGGTCGACCTGGCCACCGCGAAGGTCACCGGCGACGTGACCCTGAACGTCGTGCCGACCGGCGTCGCGCTGAGCGCGGACCGGCTGGTGTGGTGGTCCGGCGCCTGGTCGGCCCACGTCCTGGACCGCGCCGACCTCTCCACCCCCGGTACGGCGCTGACGCTGCCCGGCACCGAGGGCACCCCGTCCGTGGGCATCGCCGGGAACTGGCTGGTCGTGGCCCGTTCCGTGCCGGCCAGTCCGCGGGACTGGGTCGACAAGTCCGGCGAGCGGCTGATGGCCGTACCCCTGACGGGCGGCGACCCCGTCACCCTGCTCCGGCACGCGAACACCTCCCTCGTCCCCGCGCCGGACGGCGGTCTGCTGGCCGTGGGCGGCACCGACTCCGGCGACTGGGCGGTGCGCCGGTTCACCGACACGGGGGCCGCCGCCCCGGCGCCGACCGAGCTGACCGCCGTACCGCCGGTGGCAGCGCGGATCGACCGGCTGTCGCTGCGGAACGGCACGCTGGCCACCGACGAGGCCGACGCCAGTTTCATGGGCGCCTACTACACCCGGCCGATCGCCGCCGACGGCACGCCGGGCTCGCCGACCTGGCAGAGCTGGGACAACCGTGGCACGGGCCCGTACGCCACCGGGGACGGCCGCGCGGTGACGTTCACCGCCGGCGGCGACCCCGACGGCTCGTACGTCCAGTCCGTCCAGCAGAACGACTCGGCGGGGTTCTTCCGGGTGCCCTCGACCGCCGGATCCCTCCTCGACGTCACCGGCCGCTACGCGATCGTCAACGGCACCTCCCCGGCCAAGCAGTACGTCGGCGACCTCGGCGTGCACTCCGACCTCCAGCCGATCGTCACCCGCTCGGTCACGGCCGCCTCCGTCTGGGGCACCAGGCTGTGGACGCCGGGCTCGGGCACCGGTGTCGTCACCGCGAAGGACCTGAAGACCGGCAAGGTCACCGACACCGTCGCCACCGGCGCCCCGTGCGTCCCCAAGGAGCTTCAGGCGGTGGGCCGTTGGGTCTACTGGTCCTGCGGCCCGACCGCGAAGGCGGGGGTGTGGGACCGTACGGCGAAGAAGAACATCGCCGTCCCCTCCGGCGAGGCCCTGCTGGGCGACGGCTATGTCGTACGGCACGACACCGCGGCCGGCGCCCTGCTCCTCACCTCCTTCGCCGACGGCACCGCGACGACCCGGAAGATCGGCGACCTCGCGGCGGGCGGGTCGAGCCTGCGCGGGGTGACGTGGACCGTGGACAAGTTCGGCGGGCCCGTGGCCTACGTCGACGCGGACCGGCGGATCCACCTGGTGCCCAGCGGGGCCGCCACCCAGGCGCTCGGGGTGATCGAGTCCGAGGTGACCTCCGAGATGGGCCAGGACTGGTGGTGGCAGTGGCGCGGCCTGCTGTCCAAGCCCGCGGCCTCCTGGAAGGCCACGTTCACCGACAAGGCCACGGGCGCGGTGGTCCGTACGCTCTCCGGCGGCGAGGTGTCGGGCAATGTGGCCGTGCGGTGGGACGGGCGCGACGGCAAGGGCGCATACGTCCCCAACGGCACGTACACCCTCAAGCTGACGGCGCCGCCCGCCGACGGTTCGGGGCCCGCGCTGACGGTGACCCAGACCGTGCGCGTGTCCTACGGAGCCGTCGTGCGCCGCGACTTCATCAACTACGACACCTGGGCGCCCGACGGGATCGGCGACGTGATGACCCTCAGCCCGTCCGGTGTCGTCAGCTACCGACCGGGCAACGGGACGGGCGGCATCGGCAAGGCCATTTCGGCCTCGGGCTGGCCCTCCTCGGTGACCCTGGTCCCCTTCGGCGACCTGAACGGCGACCGCCAGAACGACGTCCTCGTCCGCTTCAGCAGCGGTGAGTTGAGGGTGTACCGCACCTGGCAGGGCCAGGCCTTCCTCACCGACACCCCGCACACCTCGCTCGGCAAGGGCTGGAACCAGTACGACGTGCTGACGTCGCCGGGGGATGTGAGCGGAGACGGGCGTCCGGACCTGATCGCGCGGTCGGCTTCGACCGGCACGGTGTACCTGTACAAGGGGACGTCGGCGGGGAAGCTGTCGGCGCGGGTGAAGCTCTACGACAACTGGAAGACGTACAAGAAGATCGTGGGCGTCGGCGACTTCAACGGCGACGGCCGCCCGGACCTGCTGGCCCAGGACAAGGCCAACACCCTGTGGCGGTACGACGGCAACGGCGCCGGCGGCTTCAGGGCGCGGGTGAAGCTCGCCGCGAACTGGGGATCGTCGTACAACGTCATCGTCGGCGTCGGTGACATCACCGGCGACGGCAAGGCGGACATCGTCTCCCGGGACACCTCGGGCGCGGTGTGGCGCAACACCGGTAACGGCAAGGGGTCGTTCGGGGCCCGTACGAAGATCGCGACCGGGTGGCAGGGGTACAAGGGCGTGTTCTGACCGCACGCCTGCCCCCGGCCTTCCGGACCCCGCCTTCACCGCTCACGCTCCCCTCGCCGCTCTGTTCCGTGGATCTGCCTCTTAGTCGCCGCGGAGCGACCCGAGGTTGAAGTGATGTGCGTCACGCCGGAGTTGCCCGGTCATGGTGTGTATTGCCCCGTTGTCGATAAGTGGTAAGTGCGTCTCTCTGGGGCCGAATCGGGATGCCGCCACCGGGACCGGAAAATTCGGCCGACCGCGCGGTGTCGTGATCGCGGTCGCGAAACGTTGCGCTCCGCCTGGTCACGCGGGTGTGAAGGCGCTCGCGGAGATGTGAAGAGATCCGGATGCGTGGAGCGGGGCGTCACGGAGTGTGATCACTTTCGCGGCGAGGGGGTTCGTTGCCCACCGCGCCCGCCGGTCCACATAATGACCGGGCTCGTCGACGGGCCGTGGAAGGGAATCACTTTGCGATGGCGTTTGCCATCGAACACCGGACTACCTGATGGGGGTCACCCGTGCCCAGGCATCGCCAGAAACCGAAGCGCCGGAAGACAGCCGGTGTCATAGCCGCCGTGGTGACGGTGGGTGCCGTGGCCATTCTCGCGGCAGCCCAGGCGAGCGGCAACGGGCTGGGCGGCTGGAGCGTCGTCTCGTTCGGCTGGTGGGGCTGGGGCGGGAAGTCGGAACCAGTGGCCACCCCGAAGCCGTCCTCTTCGCCTTTCGCATCCGCGACGGCCCTGGCGTCGGCGACCTCCACCACGGCCGCGCCGACCGGCAGCCCGAGCGCCTCCGCCAGCCCCTCGCCGAGCGCGTCGCCCAAGGCGTCGAGCACCCCGAGCGCCACACCGAGTGCCGACGCGCCCGTCACGCCGTCGAGCCGCCCGAGGGCCACGGCCTTCAGCAGCACACCCACCCCCGCCGCCGCCAGCGCGGACCCGAGCGACCCGGATCAGGTGCTGACGCTCGTCAACGCCGAGCGCGCGAAGGCCGGTTGCTCGCCGCTGACCGAGAACGCCAAGCTCACCAAGGCCGCCCAGGACCACAGCCAGGACATGGCCGACCACCAGAACATGTCCCACACCGGCTCCGACGGCTCGACGTTGGCCGACCGCCTCACCCGCGTCGGCTACGCGTTCAGGACGGCGGGCGAGAACGTCGCCTACGGCTACACCTCCCCCGAGAGCGTCATGGACGGCTGGATGAACAGCCCCGGCCACAAGGCGAACATCCTCAACTGCGCCTTCAAGGAGATCGGCATCGGCCTGGCCCAGCCGGGCTACTACTGGACCCAGGACTTCGGCGCGACCTCGTAACCGGCCCGGGCCCAGGGTCTGTCCGGCGGATCAGGTCGGTCTTGAGGAACGGCGCGTCCTGGCCGCGCCGAGCGGGATCTGGTGCGTGCAGCCGCAAGGCGGGGGAGGGCGGCGACGCGACGGGGAAGTCGGCAACCGACGACAACGCGGCTGGGGTCCCCCTCTGGGGGAGCGCGTGCCAGACCCCGCGACGCCGACCTGATCCGCCGGACAGACCCTAGGCCGAGCCGGGTTCCGGGTAGGTGATCACCAGCATGGTGACGCCGTCCGGTGACGTCCACGGTCCGTGGGGCATGCCGGGCGGGCGGCACGCGTACATGCCCGCGGTGAAGGTCCGGTCGAGCGTCAGGTCGTACAGCGAGCCCTCGACGAGGTAGACCTCCTCCCAGAAGCCGTGCCGCACCACCCCACCCGCCGAACTGTCGGTCCCCGGCGCCCACCGCACGAGCACGGTCCGCGACCCCCGCCCGGCATCCTCGGCCAACACCCGCTCCTCGACCCCCGGCCCGGCGCCGGCCGGCACGCGCCATGTCCTGTCCGGGACATGGAACTCCAACTCGGGCTTACTCATTTCACACCCAACCTCCCCCGGTCGTTCCTCATCTACAGAGGCGCAGGCGCCCACTGACCCGGCGCGCCGATCCGTACCCGAGGGGAACCCGAAACGTCATGAAGAGCAAGCTGACCGTCATGGTCCTCGCGGCGGCCGTCGCCGCCGGTACCGTCGTCGCCGTCGTCCCGGCCTCCGCCGCGCCCGCCGCGGCCGGGCCGAGCCGCTGTCACACCGCAGACCTCAAGGCCGGGTTCGCCACGGGGGGCGACGCCAAGCCGGAGATGAAGCAGACCAGGAAGCAGACCCAGGCGTTCGTCTGGTTCACCAACAAGAGCCGGCACACCTGCACGCTGTCCGGCTTCGCCGGGGTCGACATGATCGGCGCCCAGAAGACCGACGGCACCTGGTCGCTGGTCCGCTCCTCCGAGAAGCCCCAGAAGATCACCCTGGAGCGGGGCGACACCGTGGACTTCAGCATCACCCTGCTCCCGGTGGCCAAGTCCACCCCGCGCAAGGAGAAGTTCGTCCCCGTGAAGTTCCTCATCACCCCGCCGAACGAGACAAAGCACTTCACCCTCAAGTGGCCCTTCGGCGGCCAGATCCTCAAGCAGGACGCAGCGACCCACCCGGCCACGTACGTCAACCCGATCGGCCAGTGACGACGCGTCACCTCATGTGGACGACGTGCCGGGAGCCGCGCCGGCCGGCGGCGGTCCGGCGCGGTTCGTCCGCGTAGCCGGTACGCACCGCGACGGAGCCACCTCCACCGCCTCCACCCCCGCCGGCATGATCCGCCGGACAGGTCCCAAGGCCGTCCCCGGACGAGCGCGGCCACCCGGCAACGCCTCTCCCGCTGACCGCGAGGCTCGTTCCCGGCAGCCCTCGCGTCCCATTCACGCGTTCCAGGGCGACGGCATTCTCCCAGCTCAGACGGCATTTCGGCATTCCAGCGTCCCCGATACCCCGTCGGGCGTGGCGGCTGGGACGGATCACCTCGCAAGCTTCGGTCATCCACTCAGCAACGCCACCCGAACACCGAAGGGGAACACCGACATGTCCGCTCACCGCACCTCCCGCACCCGTCTCGCCGCCGCCGCCGCGACCGCCGTACTCGGCGCGCTCTCCCTGACCGCGTGCAACGTCGGAACGGGCCCCCACGCCGAGAACGCGGCGGCGACCGCCTCCCCGAGCACCTCGTCCGCTACGGCGTCGCCGGCCGCGGAGTCCGGCACCACGGGTACGTCGGACTCCACGGGGTCGAAGACCTCGACGGGCTCCTCCGCCGACAAGGCCACCGGAAAGTCCGCCGGAAAGTCCGCCACCGGCACCTCCGCGTCGAAGAACTCCGCGCCGGTCACCTGCGAGGGCTCCGTCACCAAGACGGTCGCGGCCCCGCTGACCCGCCCCGTGAACCACATGCTGCTGACCGTGACCAACACCGGCAGCAGGACCTGCTTCCTCTACGGCTACCCGAGCGTCCAGTTCACCGACGCCCAGTCCGAGCCCCCGGTCATCGAGGACTCGCAGCCGCAGGCGGTCGTCACGCTCGAGCCCGGCCAGTCCGGATACGCGGCCGTCAGCCTGTCCGCCACCGACGGCAGCGGTACGAACGGCCGTACCGCGAAGTCCCTGACCGTCTACTTCTCCGGCCGCTCCATGAACGGAAACGTCGGCGCCGCCGCCCACCCGGCGCTGCCCGCCAAGGGCGCCTACATCGACGACTCGATCAAGGTCACGTACTGGCAGCAGGAGATGGGCGACGCCCTGAACTGGTGACACCGGAACGCCCGTTGGACCTCGCAGTGCAGATCCGTATCACGAAGACCAGGAGAGAGTCATGGCAACGAACACCCGCCGACGGAACGCCCTGACGGCCTGCGCGGCCCTGATCATCGGTGCGCTCACGCTCACCGCCTGCGGTGGCGGCACCGCCGCGGACGGTGCCGCCGGGCAGTCGAAGGAACAGGTGTCCCTGGCCGCCGACTCGGTCGCCTCGGCGGCCGGTCTCGACTACGTCGCGCTGGGCAGTTCGTTCGCCGCGGGCCCGAGCATCCCGCCGTTGCAGTCGAGCAGCGGGGCGGCGGCGTGCATGCGGTCGTCCGACAACTACGCGAGCATCGTGGCCCGTGACATCGGGGCGAACCTGACGGACGTCACCTGCAGCGGCGCCACGACGGCCAACATCCTCACCACCGACCAGGGTGCGCAGCCGCCGCAGATCAACGCCGTGAACAGCGGGACCGACCTGGTCACGATCACCATCGGCGGCAACGACGTCAACTACCTCGGCAGCATGGTCACGTACTCCTGCCAGAACAGCGGCGGCACGAACTGCGGCACCGTGGACCAGGGCGCGATGAACACCGCGCTCGGCCAGGTCGGCCAGAAGATCGAGAACGTCGTGAACGCCGTCAAGGCGAGGGCCCCGCAGGCCCGCATCCTCCTGGTGAGCTACTCCACCCTGCTGCCCGACACCGGCGGCTGCGACGGCGTCCCGCTCACCGCCGACCAGCGGATCTACGAGCGCACGGTCGCCGTCCGCCTCGCCCAGGCCTACATCGACACGGCCACCCGCACGGGCGCGACCCTGGTCCGCTTCGCCACAGCCAGCCACGGCCACGACGCCTGCGCGACCGACCCCTGGGTGGAAAAGTACAAGCCCGCCTCGGGCCGCACCACGTACCACCCCAACGAGGCCGGCATGAGGGCAGCGGCCGCCCTGGTGAAGTCAACCCTGGGCTGACCCCGGACGAGCAGACACCCCAGGTCACCGACCTGGGGTGTCTTTGCTCATCCTTTAAGCTCGGACTCCGGCTCGGCGACGGACGAAAGGAGCCCGTTCGGATGACGGCGCGGTACGCGACCGATGGAACGGACTTCCGGGGTGCGGTGCGTTACCACTACCGCGTCGCGGTGCGGAACTTCCTCACGTTCTTCCCGGTGTTCCTGCTGCTGTGGGTCCAGATCTTCTTCACGCGGATCGACTGGTTGCTGCCGGTGGCCATCGTGGGCATGTTCGGCGTGGTGTGGACGCTCTTCCTTCTGGCCGGCCGCGTGAGTGCGACCCGGAGGTGCGCGAAGGTCTGCCGCACCTATCCGCTCGCATTCCGCAGCCCCGTCGAGAAGATCGGCATGGAGTCGACCCACACGCTCTATCTCCGCCTCGGTGACCAGAAAGGCACCCCCTTCACCCTGCGCGCGAAGGACGCCCTGGGGCGGGGACGGTGGCCGGTCGGTATCGAGGACGGCGTCTGGTTCGCGGGTAACGAGCCCTTCGGCGGCGCGTTCATCGTGCCCGGCGGCGGGGAGATGCTCTTCGCGCAGCCGAAGGACTGGACGGCGAGGAACGAGGACCGTGACAACGCCGGAGCGGAGCGGATCGAGAAGGCGGCGCGGGCGGGCGTCAAACGCCCGGCCCGCAGGTAGACCCGCCCGCAGGTAGACCCGCCCGCAGGTAAACCCCGCACGTCATCTATCGCACAGCCACATAGTCCCCGGTCGACGACTTCGCCCCGGACGTGGAGTTCCCGTAGTACGTCCAGCGCCACGTCCCCGACCCCGTGGCCTTCACCGTGGTCTTGAGCGCCCCCGTGCTGCTCGACGTCACCTTCTTGACCGTCGTGTACGAGGAGGCGCCCGCCGCCTTGAACTGGAGGCTCACCGTGCGGCCCGCGTACCCCTGGTACGTGTGGGTGTTCCAGTTCGCCCGGGTGACCCGGCCGGTCACGGTGATCGTCTTGCCCGCCGCGACCGGCTCCGGGGAGGCGTTGGCGGTGACGCGGGTGGCCCGCTTGAGCTGCAACGGGAGGTTCAGGTTGTCGATGTCCTGGGCGTCACCGGGGAGAAAGACCCGACCGGCGCTCTTCCAGGTGCCGGCGTCCTCGTTCCCGAAGTCGACGTACGTCGGGTCGATGTACAGCCATTCCTCGAAGTCGCAGATTCCCTTCGCCCTGTCCACGACCTCGCAGTCGCTGGTGAGGATGCCGCTCTGCACGGTGTCCGGGTTGCCGAGCGTCCCCCGGTAGGGGAACACCGTCGGCCCGTAGTCGTATCTGAGCGTGGTCGTCATCCGGAAGGACGCCCGCACCTCGACCTCCGCCTTGACCCCGATCACGATCGGCTTCCCGCCGTTCACCGTGACCCGGCTGAAGGAGACCCCGCCCTCCGCCGCCCCGGCCGGCACCGCGGCCACCCCCGTGAACACGATCGCCGCACCGGCGGCCGCCACCGCGCTCCACACTGTCTTCGCCATCTTGATCCCGCCCTTCCTGAACGGCCAACCGTCAGGCAAGGCAGGCCTGTTGAGGGTTGTACGCGGCACGGCAACGATTCGGGTGTCAGGAGCGGGAGGACGGCGAAGACGGCGGTACCGGCGCGTTCGCCTCGCGCCAGCGCCCCGGTGGCAGACCGTGGTGGCGACGGAACGCCGCCGCGAACGCGTTGGGCGAGGTGTAGCCGGTCCTGCGGGCGATCTGCTCCAGGGTGAGCTCGCCCGCCAGGAGGTGGTCCCGGGCCAGGGTCAGCCGCCAGTCCGTCAGGTACTGCATCGGCGTCTGCCCGAGCGCCCGCTCGAAGTGGCGGGCGAACGACGGGCGGGACATGGCCGTCAGACGGGCGAGTTCCGGGACGGTCCAGCCGCGGTGCGGTTCCTCGTGCATCGCCCGCAGCGCCCGCCCGAGCCGGGGGTCCTCGGCGGCCCGGTACCAGCGCGGCGCGTGCGAGCTCTGCTCGTAGGACGCGCGCAGTACGAGGACCAGGAGCACGTCG
Organism: Streptomyces sp. NPDC047072; assembly: GCF_040643855.1. Lineage (NCBI taxonomy): Bacteria > Bacillati > Actinomycetota > Actinomycetes > Kitasatosporales > Streptomycetaceae > Streptomyces > Streptomyces sp. NPDC047072. The sequence goes on from NZ_JBEYVC010000010.1 coordinate 104,352, forward strand.
AGCAGGCGGTCGAGCACGGTCTGGCTGCCGGGCGCCGACTCCTGGAGTTCCCTCGAGATCAGGGAGACGACGTCGTGCACCTGGTCGTGGGCGGACGGCCGGATGACCAGCACGGGCGGGAGCGCCTGGACGAGGCTCCGGCCGACGTCGCCGGAGAGGCGGTAGGCGCCGCACAGGAACACGGCGGCGTCCGGGTCGGCGGCGTCGTCGTCCGCCGTGGCCGCCCAGAACTCCTCGTGGGAGACGCACGCGCCGGGGTCGGGTTCGTCCGCGATGTGGTGGTCCCGTCCGCCGACGACGATCGCGAGGTCACCCGGCAGCAGCCGTACGGCGTCGGCGGCGTCGTCCTGCCAGAGCCAGGCGTGACCGCGCAGCACGGTGTGGAGCGAGAGCTGGATGGAGCCCGGCAGGGTCAGCCCCCAGGGCGGGAGGGCGACGGAGCGGGCGAAGACGGCACCCGACGCCCGGGCCCGCACGAGATGGTCCTGCAACACGTCCATGGAATGAGCGTAACGCGTTGCGATCTGAGCGGAATGCGCATTGATAGGAGCATCCCGGCAAAGGACCGTAGAGGCATGAGTGAAGAACAGCCCACGATCCTCGTCCTCGGGGCGACCGGCAAGACCGGCTCCCGCGTCGTCTCCGATCTGCGAGACCGCGGCCTCGCCGTCCGCACCGCCGCGCGGTCCGGCACCGACGTGGCGTTCGACTGGAGGGACCGTGACACCTACGCCCCGGCGCTCGACGCGGTCACCCGGGTCTATCTGATGCCGCCCGTCCTGCGCACCGACTTCGCCCCCGACGTCTCGTCGTTCCTCGACACGGCCGAGGCGGCCGGCGTCGAGCACGTCACCTTCCTCAGCGCGTACGGCATGGAGCACGCGCCGCGGGAGGTCGCGAGCCGCTCGGTCGAGCTCGACCTGATCGGGCGGGACCGGCTGACCCACACCGTCCTGCGCCCGGCGTGGTTCATGCAGAACTTCAGCGAGAGCTTCCTCAGGCCGGTGAACGGCGCCGTCGTCGTCCCCACCGGCGCAGGTGCCGAGGCGTTCATCGACGTCGAGGACATCGCCGCCGTCGCCGCGACCACCCTGGCCGACCCCGCCGCCCACGCCGGCGCGGAGTACGGCCTGACAGGACCGCATGCCCTCACGTTCGCCGAGGCCGCCGCCGTGATCGGCGAGGTCACCGGCCGAGAGCTGATCCACCAGGACACGGACCGCGAGACATGGGTGGCGGGCGTGCTGGCGACGGGCGTCCCCGTCGAATACGGCGATGTACTGCGCCGGTTGACCGAGACGGTCGCGTCGGGCGACGGGTCGCGTCCCGACGGCACCGTGGAGAAGATCACCGGCCGGCCGGCGCGGACCTTCCGGGAGTTCGCGCGCACGAACGCCGCCGCATGGAGCGGGAGCGCGGAATGATCGACCACGTGTACCTCTCGGTCACCGACGTCGACACGGCGGCGGCGTTCTACCTCGAAGCCCTCCGGCCCCTGGGCTGGCGGGAGTTCGGGAGCTACAGCTCCTCCTCGGGGCCGGCCGACGTGCCCGACCTCTTCGGCATCGGCGACCCCGTCTACATCGCCGGGACCGGCGTCGGCTCCAGCATCTGGCTGCGCCGGCGCGCGCCCGGTGAGACGGGTCTCTACCTCGGCATCGCCTGCGACAGCGACGCCGCCGTCGACGCGGCATACGCGGCAGCCCTCAAGGCCGGCGGAATCGACGAGGGGCAGCCGGCCGACCGCCCCCACTTCGCGCCCGGCTACTACGCGGCCAACGTCGGGGACGCCGACGGCAACCGCCTGGAGTTCGTCCACAAGGCCTGGAACCGCCCCCGCGGGTAGCCGCGCTTGCGTATGGAAACCGATCGGTTTACGCTTCTGGAAACCGATCGGTTTTTCATTGTCGAGGGAGAGTCATGACTGTTGTGAAGGGCGCGAGCGTCTTCGTCACCGGCGGCAGCCGCGGCATAGGCAAGGCGCTGGTGGAAGAGCTGTACGCGCGAGGTGCCGGCAAGGTCTACGCCACGGCCCGCGACCCGCGCAGCGTGACGCACCCGGACGCCGTCCCGGTGGCCCTGGAGGTCACCGACCCGGCCTCCGTGGCGGCCGCCGCCGCACAGGCCCAGGACGTCACCGTGCTGATCAACAACGCCGGTGCCTCGGTCGGCGCGTCCTTCCTCGACTCGCCGATCGACGACGTACGCCGGGAGTTCGAGACCAACTTCTACGGCCCCCTCCTCGTGGCCCGCGCCTTCGCGCCGGTCATCGAGCGCAACGGCGGCGGCCACCTCCTCAACGTGCACTCCGTGCTCTCCTGGATCGCGCTCGGCGGCTCCTACAGCGCATCCAAGGCCGCCCTGTGGTCGCAGACCAACTCCCTGCGCCTCGAACTCAAGCCGCGCGGCATCGCCGTGACCGGCCTGCATGTCGGCTACGTCGACACGGACCTGACCGCGGGCGTCGACGCGCCCAAGTCCCACCCCCGGGACATCGCCGCGCTCGCCCTCGACGGCATCGAGACCGGCGCCCACGAGGTGCTCGCCGACGACATCTCCCGCCAGGTCAAGGCGGGCCTCGCGGGCGACCTGGCCGCGCTGTACCCCCAGCTCGCCGAATAGGAAAGCGTGCCATGAGTGCGAACGCGGAGAAGAAGAAGTTCTACGCCCTGAACATGTTCGACGTGGTCGACCTGGAGAAATACCTCGCGTACTTCAGCCGCCTGCCCGAGGCGGCCCCGAAGTACGGCGGCCGCATGGTGGCGTTCGGCCGCTTCCGGGACAACGTGACCGGTGACCTCGCGCCGCGGCAGGTCCTGTTCCTCGTCGAATGGGACTCCGAGGAGGCGTTCAACAGCTTCCGGGACGACCCGGAACTGGCCGACCTGCACCCGCTGCGGGAGGACGGCACAGCGTCCTACATCTGGCAGACGTTCGACGGCTCCGACATGAGCGACCCCACCGCCGTCTCCCTCGACGACGTGCTCGCGGTGCTCAAGCCCTAGGCCGTGTCCGCAAAGTCCCTCCCCCAGAGGGGGTACCCCCAGCCCGGCGACGGTTGGCACGCCCTCTCGCCGTGCCGGGCGAAGCCCCACGTACAACCAGTACGAGGGTCTCCGCCCGGCACGCCGAGAGCACGCTCCCCCACTCTCGGCTGCGCTCGAGCGGGGGACCCCCACGACGCCGCCGGGCCCGCCCTCCGGGCGGACGACGGGACTTTGCGGACATGACCTAGCCCCGAACTTCACGAGGGCCCGCCGACCGAGTCGGTGGGCCCTTTCGCCTTCCGGGACCTCGGATCGCCTTGCGGGACCCCGGACCCGAACGGCGAAGCCTCAGTGCACGCCTGCCGCGTCGAGCAGCGTCGCCACGATGGGCGCCACGAGTCCGGTCAGGTGGTCGGCCTGGATCCCCGCGCGGGCGCTCGCGCCGTCGAAGACCAGGCTGAGCCGCCGGGCCAGCAGGTCCGGGTCGCCCGCCCCGCCCTGTTCCGCCTCGGCGCGGAAGAAGGCCGTCAGATTCGCCTTGACCCCGCGGGCCACCTGGCTCGCGGGGTGGCCCGGGTCCTTGAGCTCGACCTGCACGGCCAGATACCGGCAGCCCCGGAACTCGGGCGCCCCCGCCTGCGATTCCACCCGCTCGAAGACGTGCAGGATCCGCTCGCGCGGCGACCGCCCGTCGTCCGCCGCGGGCAGCAGAGTCGCCACGTAGGCGGCCGCGCGCTCCTTCAGGCTCGCCGCCAGGAGTTCGTCCTTGCTCTCGAACAGCTGGTACATGGACCGCTTCGAGACCCCCGCCGCCCTGCACAGCGCCTCGACACCGATGGTGACGCCGTCCCGGTAGGTGAGCGTGGCGGCCGCCTCCAGCAGGCGCTCCCTGGGGCTCCGTTTCCCTTCCGTGGTCGACCCGGTCATGACGTACGTGTCTCCCGGTCGCCGGACGCGGAACGCCGCGCCGGGGGCTGCCAGCCGCCGGTGACTTCCCTGACCGGCTTGTGGGGGAAGCGGCGCCGGGCGTACTCCTGCGCGGGGGAGCCCGGAAGGACGTACAGCGTCTCCTTCTTGTCCTGCAGCGGTCGTAGCACGGTGTCCATGAACGTCTTGCGGTCGTCCAGGTACGGCCCGAGGACGTCCTCGCCGGCGGGGCAGACGGCCAGGCAGTAGCCGGACTTGTAGCCGGGCGGCGAACTCAGGCTCTGCCACATGGACGCGCTCTCGGAATCGCTGACCCGCGAGCGGTAGTCGGCGGCGTCCTCGCTGTCGGCCACGGTCTGCGCCCAGTCGGTGAACCCGCTCATGAACTCGCGGTAGTTGTGCGTGGTGCAGGCCAGCGCGTCGAAGGCGCCGTCCTTGGCGATGGCGCCGACCGGACAGGCGGCGACGCACAACTTGCAGTCGATGCACGGGTTGTAGTCCAGCGCCTGTCCGTACGCGCTCACCTCCGCGTCCACCAGGACGGTCACCAGCAGGACGAAGCTGCCGAACTTCGGGTGGATGACGTTGCGGTGCAGGCCCATCACGCCGAGCCCGGCGGCCACCGCGACCGTCTTGTGCGCCACCACCCAGATCCGCTCGCTGGGGAAGTGGTCCATCTCCTGAGGGAAGCCGACCGAGGGGTTGAGCGCGCGGTATCCGGCGTCCTGAAGCGCCCGGGTGACGCTGCGGGCGGCGTGGTTGGCCTGCTCGTCGGCCTGGTGGAACTCTTGGTTGGCCACGCTACGGGCGGGGGAGCGGCAGTTGTCGCGGTTCATCCGGACCGCCATCGCGATCAGGGAGCGGGTGCCGGGCAGCGCGGACCGCGCGTACGCGCGCTCACCGGCCAGGTCGGGGTGGTCCAGGCTGACCGCGGCGACGTCGTCCGCTCCGGCCGCGAGGCACAGTTCGCGCAGCCACTGCGCGTCGATCACCGCCGGCGGGCTCGCCGCGGCATCCGTCCCGCGCCGGGCGAGGACGGCCCGTACCGACGGGTGGGCCGCCAGCTTCGCGGGAAGCGGGGGGTGGGCGGGTCGCCCGTCGGTGTCGCGCGCGGCAGTCATCCGGGCTCCTGGGGAAACGGGTACGAGGCTCGCCGTCACAGGCGAGAAACCGATCAGTTTCACCACCGTAAACCGATCGGTTTTCCCGCGCAAGCCCCTCCTCCGGCCCCTTCGAGGCGTCAGCGCATGCCCGCCGCGTCGAGCAGCGTGGTCACCGTGGGGACGACGAGCCCGCCCCGCGTGTCCGCCTTGATCCCCGCGCGAGCGCTCGCGCCGTCGAAGACCAGAATCAGCTGCCGGGCCAGCAGGTCCGGGTCGCTCGCCCCGCCCCGCTCGGCCTCGGCGCGGAAGAAGGCCGCCAGGTCCGCCTTGACCCGGTGGGCCACCTGGCTCGCGGGGTGGCCCGGGTCCTTGAGCTCGATCTGCACGACGAGGTACCGGCAGCCCTGGAAGTCGGGCGCGCCCGCCTGCGCCTCCGCCTGTTCGAAGACGTGCAGGATCCGCTCGCGGGGCGGGCGATCGTCGTCCGCCGCGGGGAGGAGTGCCGTCACATAGGCGGAGGCGCGTTCCTCCAGACTCGCCGCCAGCAGGGCGCCCTTGCTCTCGAACAGCTGGTACATGGAGCGCTTGGACACCCCCGCCGCCTTGCACAGCGCGTCGACGCCGATGTTGACGCCGTCGCGGTAGGTGAGGGTGGCCGCTGCCTCCAGCAGGCGCTCTCGGGAGCTGGGCATTGCTTCGGTGGTCATAAGGCGAGGTTAACTCGATTCCGGCTCATTAAAAACCGATCGGTTTACGTGCGTCTGCCGGTGGGCCCGGCCTCAGTGGGCGATCACGGGCTCGCCCTCCGACGGCGCCAGAGCCGTGTTCGGCATCAGGAACGCCATGAGCACCGCGCCGACCACGAAGATCCCGGCGCCCCACGCCAGGGTGGCCGTGTAGCTCTCCACCCCGGCCTGCGCCGCCGTCAGCGCGCTCGGCTTGTGCGAGGACAGGTAGTCGGTCGCGGCCGAGGAGGCGACGGTGGTCAGCAGCGCCGTACTGATCGAACCGCCCACCTGCTGGCTGGTGTTGATCAGCGCCGAGGCGACCCCCGCGTCCTCGTGGTGCACACCCGCGGTCGCGCCCTGGAACGCGGTGGTCATCACCGCGCCGATGCCGAGGCCCAGCAGGATCATGCCCGGCATGATGTGGGCGACGTAGGTGCTGTCCAGCGTGAGCCGGGTCAGCAGGGCCATGCCGGACGCGGAGACCAGGAAGCCGGCGACCACCACGATCTTCGGGCCGACCCGGGGCAGCAGCAGCGACGGCACCGTGGTCGACGCGGCGACGATGCCGCCGACCATCGGCAGGAAGGACAGCCCGGCCTCGATCGGCGAGTAGCCGATGCTCGCCTCCAGGTAGTAGGTCAGGAACAGGAAGATCGAGAACATCCCCATGCCCAGGACGAACACGGCCAGGAAGGAACCGCCCCGGGTCCGGTCCAGTACGACCCGCAGCGGCAGCAGTGGATGCGCGACCCGGAGTTCCAGCCACGCGAACACCGCGAGCAGCACCACGCCGCTGATCATGGAGCCGAGGGCGACCGGGTCGGTCCAGCTGGTCGACTCGACGTGCGCGAACCCGTAGACGATCCCGAACAGCGCGGCGCTCACCACGACCGTGCCGGGAACGTCGATCTTCGGCCGCTCGGTGTGTGCGGGCTTGGCCAGCAACAGCAGCGCACCGACCAGCGCGACGCCCGCGAAGACGACGTTCACGTACATCACCCAGCGCCAGGACGCCCATTCGGTGAGCATGCCGCCGAGCAGGAGCCCGACCGCGGCGCCCGCACCGGAGAGCGCGCTGAAGATGCCGAAGGCCTTCGGCCGCTCGGCCGGGTCGGTGAAGCTCACACTCAGCAGGGAGAGCGCGGCGGGCGCGAGCAGCGCGGCGAACAGGCCCTGGGCCACACGCGCCGCGACGAGGATCTCGAAGCTGTCGGCCGCGCCGCCGACCACGGACGCGGCCGCGAAACCGACCAGGCCGGTCACGAAGGTCGTACGGCGTCCGAACAGGTCACCGAGCCGGCCCCCGAGCAGCAGCAGGCTGCCGAACGCCAGGGCGTACCCCGTGATGACCCACTGGCGGCTGCCGTCACTGAAGCCGAGGTCGTGCTGCGCCTCGGGCAGCGCGATGTTCACGACGGTCGCGTCGAGCGTGACCATGAGCTGCGCCACGCCCAGCACGACGAGCACCCACCAGCGCACGGCGTGTGAGCCGCGGCGGCCCGAGTCTGTTGTGCCGGGGGCGGGGGCCCCGCGGTCGAAGGTGGTACTCACATTTCCCCTTGGTCGCTGGTCATGGCCCCGACCATGGGTCGGAAACCGATCTGTTTCCACTGAGGAAAACAGATCGGTTTCCATGATGCAAGCCGGGCTTACTCGACCGGCCGCTCTCCCTGCCCGCACGCCTGGCGATCGTGGCGCCGATGGTTCGCGTCCTCCTGGGCCAGCCGCCGCAGCAGCCTGACGACCGGCTCGAACAGCACGCTGAGGACCACCGCCCGTTCGGCCAGCGCGATCTGGTCCTCGATTCCCTCGAGTTGGGCGAAGTCCAAGTCCGCGGTGGAGGTGGCGAGTTGTGCGTAGGGGACGAGGTCGGCGGCCGTGTAGTCGGTGCCGAGCCGGCTCAGCGCCGCGAGACTCTCGGCGAGTGCCGGGCGGTGCGGTGACGCGTCGGAGATCCGCCAGCCCATGCTCTCGATGAGCGACTCGACCCGCTCGACGGCTCTGTCGGCCGCCACCCCCTCGGCGGCACCCTCGCCTGCCTCCGTGGCGGGAGCGGAGGGGACGGGCAGCGCGTGGTGGACGACGGCCAGGGTCTCGAACGCGTCCAGCGGCTGCTCGACGGCTTCGAGCACCTCCCGGGTGCGGGCGACGGACAGCCCGCCGAGCTGGATGAGGGAGCGGATCAGACGGAGCCGCTGGATGTGCTCCTCGTCGTACTCGACCGTGGTCGGGTTCAGTGCGCGCCCCTCGGGGAGCAGCCCCTCCCGTCGGTAGTACTTGATGGTCGCCACGGGCACCCCGGACCGTCGGCTGAGCTCCGAAATCCTCATGCGCTCCCTCACGCTCACCTGTCCCTCCAGTATCGCGTTACCGGGGGTTGCCCCAGCGAGCCCGATAGTGCCACTATCAGGCCCGCTCGATAGTGGACCTATCGAGTGCTTCCCGTACACCTCGACAACGGAGGGCCACGCATGCCCCAGCGAATCGGCAGGACCCACTGGAAGCGCTTCGCCATCGGCGCGGTCCCGACGGTGATCGCCACCGCCGCGGTCGGCGTCTCCATGGCCCAGGGCGCGCTGGCCGCCTCCTTCAGCATCTCCGGCTCCGACTTCAAGGTCTCCGCCGGTTCACTGAGCGGGTCGGGATTCGCCAACTACGCGACGGTGGACGTCGCCAAGAACGGCAAGCACATACCCGTCTCCGTCTCGGCCCTGGAGAACGCGAAGATCACCGACATGTGCCAGTCCGTGCCGGTGGACATCCCCGTGCTCGGCACCTACACGATGTCGCTCAAGGCCGGGGGAGAGGGCACCGCCGTCAAGGCCAAGGACCTGTACATCGACATGACCGACCTCCAGGCCAGGTCCGGCACCTTCAGGAACGTCGACATCGGTGTGGCCACCGGCTCCATCACGAAGGGCCAGGTCAACCCCAAGGACCATGTCGACCCCGACGGTTACGCCCAGCAGGCGGACTCCATCGAGATCATCGACGCCCACCAGAAGGTCTGGGCCACCTCCGCCGGGACGTTCGAACTCGCGGGCCTGCACATGAACATCGCGGCCGGCCGCCACGACTGCTTCTGAGCCTGCCGCAATCCGCCCCGCCCGCCGACGAGTTGGGACCCTCCCCATGACGAGTGCCGGCGCATCCGCGCACCCGCACAGTGACAGCGGCTTCGCCCGTGCTCGCCAGGACTTCCGGACCTGGCGGCGCACCCGCCCCTTCTGGGCGGGCCTGCTGGTCCTCCTGGCGGCCGCGCCGATCATCTACTTCCCGTACTTCAACCTCTCCCTGGGCGCCCTGTCCGTGGCGATGTCCACCACCGCGGGCGCCGGATCCCTGGTCATCGGACTGACGCTGATCGTCCTCGGCGGACTCCTGTGGTTCCAGCCGGTCATCAGGTTCTTCGCCGGCTGCGTGGCCGTCTTCCTCGGCGTCCTGTCACTGCCCCTCTCGAACTTCGGCGGATTCTTCGCCGGCACGCTGTGCGCGGCCACGGGGGGACTCCTTGCCCTGTCGTGGGGCCCGGTGGCCCCGGCCGCGGACACCGCCGGTCCGGAGGGAGAGCCGGAACATGGCTGAGCGGTTCGTCGACGGGCGTGACATGGCTGAGCGGTTCGCCGACGCGCGCGGCATGCCTGACCGGTTCGCCGACGCGTGCGACATGGCCGTAGACACTCATCGCGACATGGCCGTAGACCCGCATGCCGTACGGCCGTCCGGAGCCCGGCACGCCCTCCCCCGTACGTCCGCGCTGACCCGCCTGCGCCGGCCGCTCGGGAGGGCTCTCGCCCTGACCGCGCTGCCGACCGTCCTCGTCCTGGCGGGGCAGCGTCCGCCCGCGGTCGACACGAGTGCCACCGCGGCTCATTCCGCTCCCGAGGAGGAGCCTGCCGCCGGCGTCGACTGCGACCGCCCGGCCGACACGGCGGCCCCCGCCCCCACTCCCACCCCTGCCCCCTCCGCCGTTCCCGGCACCCGCGGTGCCCCCACGGGCGGGCCGCCCGGGCGCGGGACCGACGGGGCGACGGGTGCGGCCCCGGCTCCGACGGCCCCGGCCGCGGCTCCGACCGCCCCGGCCCCGGCGCACCCCGCCCCGGCTCCGACCGCCTCACCGAGCACGGCCGCCGCCGCCCCCACCGGTCTTGCGGACCTCCTCGGTTCCCTCCTGCCCGGCGACAGCGCGGAGCAGAGCCCCCGACCCGACACGAGCCCCGCACCGACTCCACCGGCGCCGACCCCGACGACCACGAAGCCGTCCGACGCAGTGGCGACCGCGAAGCCGTCCGACGCAGCGACGACCACGACGAGTTCCGACGCCCCGACCTCCTCGACGAGTTCCGACGCACCACCCCCCGCCCACCACGCCTCACCCACCCCCAACCGCCGGACCGCCGATCCCTCGTCCCGACCGGCGCCCACCCCGCAGACCTCCCGCACCTGCGACATCAGCGACCTCAAGGCTCCCGAGGAGACCGGCGTCGGCCGATTCGCCGCCGAGTCCTGGAACCTGAAGGGAACCCGCCTCGACCTGCGCGACCTCGTCTTCGGTGGCGTGGTGACCGTGGACACGGCCGCCGGACCCAAGCGGGTGCTCAAGTTCTCCGCGGCGGGTGTCACGATCGGCGACCTGAAGATGGCCGTACCCGACGGCCCGCAGATCCAGCACATCGACGGCGCCCCCGGCTCGACCTCCACGCTGCAGGGCGACCGCATCACCCTGTACGTCGAGAGCCTGACCGGCACCCTGTCCGGCGTCGAAGGCGTCCCACTGCCCCCGGCCCTCCGGCTGCACCTCACCCCCGACACCGTCCCGGAGTGGCTGTACGACACGGTCGGGAGACTCGGCCTCAAGCTCCGGCTCGGCCTGACGGATGCCGACATCGACCAGGCCGGACAGACCGGCGGAGAGCTCGTCATCCCAGGTATCCACGGGTACGGAACGCCCCGGTGAAGTCGCGTGCCCGTCGGACTTGCGCCCGGAAACCGATCAGTTTACCTTGATGGAAACCGATCGGTTTCCCTCGCTCCGGCGCGAGCGACCGTTCCGGTAATCCCTCACGCCCAAGGAGTCGGCGAGATGCCCAGCCAAGAGTCACGTCCCACGATCCACATCCCGGGAACCACCACCCACACGATTCCCCCGCGCGGCGGCCGTGACGGACAGCTGCGCTACCTCAAGGCGGGGACCGGCGCCCCCCTGGTCCTGCTGCACACCGTGCGCACCCAGGCCGAGCACTTCCGCCGGCTCATCCCGCTGGTCGCGGACCGGTACACCGTCTACGCCCTCGACCTGCCGGGGATGGGCTACTCGGAGATCGTGCCCGGGGCGTCGTACGACGAACCCGCGATGCGCGCGGGCGTCGAGCGGCTGCTGACCGAACTCGACCTGAACGACGTGACGTTGGTCGGCGAGTCCATGGGCGCGGTGCTCGCCCTGACCACCGCGGCCGACCTCCCGGAGCGCGTCCGCCGCGTCGTCGCGGTCAACGCCTACGACTTCCGCGGCGGCATCGCCCGCTCCGGCCTCCTCGCCCGCGTGGTGGTCAGCGGTGTCCTGGCGCCCGGAGTGGGTCCCGTGATCGCCGGGGTCGAGCCCAAGCCCGCCCTGCGCACGATCCTCCAGGGCGGCCTCGGCGACAAGAGCGCGCTGCGCGAGGACTACGTGGACGAGCTCCTCCAGGTCGGCACGCGCCCCGGCTACCCGACCGTCGCCCGGGCCGTGTACCAGGCCCTGCCCAGCCTCATCGCGGCCCGCACCCGCTACCCCGAGGCCAAGGCGCCCATCCACCTCGTCTACGGCGAGAAGGACTGGTCCCGCCCCTCGGACCGCGACGCCAACAGGAACCTGCTCCCGGCCGCCGACTTCACCCAGGTCCCCGGGGCGGGCCACTTCATCGCCCTGGAGCGCCCCGACGTACTGGCCGACCTGCTGAACGCGGTGGCCTGACCCCCGAGACCACTGACCGACCGGCCCGAGGAGCGGTGCATGGCGGAGATCCGGATCGAACTCGACCTCCCGGCGCGGATGCGTGACGGCACGGTACTGCGCGCGGACGTCTACCGCCCCGGCGGCCCGGGACCGTGGCCGGTGCTGCTGTGCCGGCTGCCGTACGGCAAGCAGACCCCCATGATGACGGCCGTGCTCGATCCGTCGGCGGCCGTCCGGCGCGGGTTCATGGTGGTCGTCCAGGACACCCGCGGCCGGTTCGCCTCCGAGGGCGAGTGGGATCCGCTCACGTACGAGGAGAGGGACGGCCACGACACCGTACGGTGGGCCGCCGCCCTCCCCGGCTCCAACGGTGCGGTCGGCATGATCGGCGGCAGCTACTTCGGCAACACCCAGTGGATGGCGGCGCTGTCGAAGCCGCCGGAGCTGAAGGCCATCGCGCCGATGATCACCTGGTCCGATCCGGACGACGGGCTGTGGACGCGCGGCGGCGCGATCGAACTCGGCCTCAGCGTCCCCTGGACCCTCCTCCAGGGCGCCGACACCCTGATACGCCGTCACAGCGCCGACCTCGACGGGCTCGTGAACGGCATCACCGCACTCATCCAGGATTTCGACGGCCTGGCCGACGGCGGTTACGGGGAGCTGCCCGCCGGACGGTTCCCCGCGTTCGCCCGCCACGACCTGCCCGAACTCGGCTACGAACGCTCCCGCCGCGAGCCCGCGTGGGCGGCGTCCACCCGGGTCGCCGGCCGACACCACGAGGTGGACCTGCCCACCTTCCAGGTCGGCGGCTGGTACGACATCTTCAGCCAGGGCACGCTCGACAACTTCACGGCCATGCGCCGGGCCGGCCGGCCCGCCACGCTGGTCATGGGCCCGTGGTCCCACACCAACTGGCGGCACGTGGTCGGGGACGTCAACTTCGGGTTCGCGGCCAACTCGGAGTTCATGGGCCTGCGCGGACGCCTGCACGACCTGCAGTTCGACTGGTTCCGGCGCACGCTCGGCGACGGCGAACCACCGGAGCCGGACACCGGCCAGGTGCTGCTCTTCGTCATGGGCGTCAACCAGTGGCGCGAGGAGACGGAATGGCCCCTGTCGCGCGCGGTGGACACGGACCTCCACCTGCGCGCGGACGGCCGCCTGACCCCTGAGCCGCCGTCCACCGCCGAGCCGGCCGAGGAGTTCACCTATGACCCGACGGACCCGGTACCCACCATGGGCGGCGCGCTCCTCCTGGGCGGCGGCCTCCTCATGACGGACGAGTTCCCGCCCGGCCCGCTCGACCAGTCGGCCGTGGAGGCGCGCGAGGACGTCCTGGTCTTCACCACCGAAGCGCTCACCGAGGACGTCGAGGTGACGGGCCGCGTCTCGGTGGTGCTCTTCGCCGCCACCGACGGCCCCTCGACGGACTGGGTGGCCCGCCTGTGCGACGTCGACGAGAACGGCGTCTCCCGCAATGTGACCGACGGCGTCGTGCGGGTACGGACGGCGGCCCCGGGCGAGCCGGCCGAGCACGCCGTAGATCTCTGGTCGACCAGCATCGTCTTCCGCGCCGGGCACCGCATCCGGGTCCAGGTCACCTCCAGCAACTTCCCCCGCTGGGACCGCAACCTCAACACGGGCGAACCCGAACACACCGCGACGACGCCCCGAACGGCCCGCCAGCGGATCTTCCACGACCCCGCCCACCCGTCCCGCATCATCCTGCCCGTGGTGCCCCCGACCTGACCGGAAGCCGTACGGATCCCCTGCGTCCGGTCGGCGTCGTGGCGTCGGTCCATCGCGTACGCGGGCGACGCGGTCCGGCGTCGTGCGGGTGCGAGCCGGCCGGGGCGTGCCCCGGTGGTCAGCCGGAAGCGGGAAGGGAAGCGTCGGACGCTTCCTGCTCGGCGCGCCGGCGGTACTCGGCGTTGATGCGCTGAGCTTCCTCGAGCTGGTCCTCGAGGATGACGATGCGGCACGCGGCCTCGATCGGGGTGCCCTTGTCGACGAGCTCGCGGGCCCGCGCGGCGATCCGCAGCTGGTAGCGGGAGTACCGGCGGTGTCCGCCTTCGGAGCGGAGCGGAGTGATCAGGCGAGCCTCACCGAGGGCTCGGAGGAAGGCCGGGGTGGCACCGAGCATCTCGGCGGCCCGCCCCATGGTGTACGCGGGGTAGTCGTCGTCGTCCAGACGATCACTGAGGGGGTTGTCTGCTGTCATGTCACCTCGTCATGCAACGCGTCGAGGGGCCCTGGTGCCGTACGGCACCAGGGCCCCGAAGGAAATTCAACACCATCCGTCGGCTCTCGTGCTCTGCCGACCTTCTGTCGCCGCTACCGGCCCTGCAGAAGGGGGGTGCGGGGATCGCGGCTGCGTGACCGGGGACCACCTTCCAATCCGGGGTCTTGCGGTACCCGGCCGAGGACGACTCGGGCCGGGCGATCCTGATGGCGTCTGCGTCCTCCGTCCTTCCTCCGAACCAGAACTGCACTGCTCTACGGACTTCACATACCGCTGCCCGCCAGTTCGTGTCTGCCGGGCTCACTTGACCTCTGTTGACAAGCAAAAGCCTAACCGCACCGGAACCCAATGTCTACTCCGACGACTACAGATTTCACCTACGTGAGGGAACAGATAGCTTGCGACTCGGGTGCCCGGGAGCGCGTTGGCGTGGGCGGATCAGCGCAGTCCGGCGAAGAGGTCGTTCTCGGGTACGGCCGCGCCGGTGGCGTCCTGGACTCGTACGAACGTCTCCATGCCCATCAACTCGCCAAACCTCTCCTTGCCCAGCTTGAGGAAGAAGATGTTCTCGCCCTGGCTGGCGTGCGCGGCCAGCGCGTCGAACTTCTGGCCGCTGAACGCGGTGGTGTCCACCCACGTGGTGATCTCGTCGTCGGGGAGGCCGATCTCGGCCATCGCGGCGGCCTCGGCGGGATCCGGCTCCGGCATGTCCGGATGGAACTCGCGCATGAGCTCGCCGAACCGCCGCATCCCCGAGCGGGGCATCGTGGTCCAGTACACCTTCGGTGTCAGCCCGGTCGTCTCCAGCGCCGCCATCGTGATGCGGTGGGCCTGGATGTGGTCGGGATGGCCGTAGAAGCCGTTCTCGTCGTAGGTGACGACCACATCGGGCCGGTAGTGCCGCATGAGGTCCGCGAGCCGGGCCGCGCCCTCCTCCACGGGGGTCCGCCAGAAGGATCCGGGGGCGTCGTTGCTCGGCCAGCCCATCATCCCGGAGTCGGCGTAGTCGAGCGTCTCCAGATCGCTGATCTTCAGGACGTCCCGGCTCGCCTCGAGTTCCTGGCGGCGCATCAGGGCGACCGCCGCCGGATCGTGCCCGGGGTCGCCCGGTTTGACACCCCCCGGTCCGTCACCGCAGCCGCCGTCGGTACAGGTCACGAGAACCGTGCGGATGCCTTCCGCCGCGTACCGCGCGAGGACCCCTCCGGTGCCGGTGGCCTCGTCGTCGGGGTGGGCGTGTACGGCCATGAGCGTCAAGGGCCGGTCAGTCATGAAACAGTCCTCCTGCAGACATACGTCCTGGTCTCCGGGTACCCCGCCCATCCGGCGCCGCCCCCTCGCCCGATGCAACCCCACCGACCGCCCCGGCTGTTCCCGGCACGACCACCAACCCTGAACAACAAAGAACCCCCGGGTCCCTGACTTCAGTTCAAGAGGTCGTTGCAACACCCCGTTCGTAGGGAGTTGCAGTGGACTTCGAGATCCGGGAGGACCGGAGGCCGCAGGGCCCCCGGAAG